>JAUZQI010000026.1 GCA_030951095.1 Mariprofundus sp.
AACGTTTGATTTTTCCGATACTCAAAGATGCCCTGTTTCCGCCCCGGGAAAAACTGCAATGAACCCTCAAGAATATTGTCGCGATAAAACCCGTGGTTCCGGCTCCTCATTTTTTTATGCATTCCTGTTTCTGCCTGAAGATCAGCGACGGGCTATCATGGCACTCTATGCCTTTTGCCGGGAAGTTGATGATGTCGCCGATGAAATCAAAGATCAGGAAGTGGCCCTGCCCAAACTGGCTTTCTGGCGTGAAGAAGTAGGTCGTGCCTTTGCAGGAAACCCGCAACACCCGGTTGGCAGAGAATTATTCTGGGCCAAAGAACACTTTCCGATAGATGAAGAACTGCTGGTGGAGATCCTCGATGGTATGCTGATGGATGTGATGCATAAACCCATCCTGAAATCATCTGATCTGTCGCTGTATATCTACCGTGTTGCCGGTGCGGTCGGGCTGTTGAGCATTGAAATTTTCGGTTACAGCCATCGAACAGCCCGCAATTTTGCCACTTCCTTAGGAGAAGCGCTGCAACTCACCAACATTCTGCGAGATGTTTCCGAAGATGCCCGTCTGGGGCGCATCTACCTGCCTCAGGAAGACAGGATTCGACATAAAATAACCGACCAGGCATTCAAAAATGGTGAATTCAGCAACGGCATGCGGCAGTTACTGCGTGAGTACGCCGATAAAGCAGAGGCTTCCTACAGGCAAGCTCTGGCCAGTTTGGCCGATGAAGATCGTGAAAATCTCAGGCCATCCATTGTCATGGGGGCAATTTATTATGCTTATTTGCAACAACTCAGATCGGTGGATTTCAATGTCTGGGAACATCCCGTTCATATGCTGCCATTAAAAAAGATATGGATCGCCTGGCGTGCTTGGCACTATGAACAAAAAGCAACAAAGAAAAATCTGCCGCTGAAGCTGGACTTCTGACATTCAAGAGATCGATCATTCCAAGCGCATTGCTGTCATCGGTGGCGGTGTCTGCGGATTGACTGCTGCGCTGCGGCTTGCGGAAAATGGCTTTGAAGTCGAACTGTTTGAGGCGGCACCACAACCCGGAGGTCGTACCCGCTCATTTATCGACAAAAAATCGGGAGAATTGTGCGACAACGGCCCCCATCTGCTCAATGGAGCCTATCAGGCAACTGAAAAGCTGCTCGACGACTGCCAGGCTGCTGACCATGTGACATGGCAGGCATCGTTGAAACTGCCATTATGGGAAAAACAGCGGCAATTCTTTAGTCTGAATCCATCTGTCAGGCTTCCTTTTCCGCTTGCTCTGCTGTTATCCGTCCAGGCCATGCCGGGGCATAGCTGGTGTTCTGCACTGGCGATGTTGCGGCTACATCGTGCGATAAACAGCAATGGATGCGCCAACTACAGCGTGGCCTCACTGTTAAACCATTACAACATCCCTGATGCGTTGGTCAGAGATATGATCGAACCGATTTGCCTGGGTGCCATGAATGAATCCATCCAGACAGCCGATACCAGCACCTTCGCACGCGTATTGGCTGAAAGTTTTGCCTCGAGAAAGAGCGCTCGGCTTGGCTGGTTCAATGCACCGTTGCAGCAGGCATTGATTACACCGCTGGTAAATACAGCCGAACGCCTGGGTGTAATCATTCACACCAGACATTCTGTGCAATCGGTTCAAGCCAGAAAAAATGGAGTCACCGTTGATGATGAGGCGTTTGAAGCAGCTGTGATTGCTCTGCCTGCTTATGCAAGTAATCGTCTGCTCGGCCAGGATTTAGCGTGCGAAACACGAGCCATTACCAATGTGCATCTTTGGTACCGGCAACATGCCGGCCTGCCGGAGCCATTTATCGGCGGTATTGGTACCCTGGGACAGTGGTTTTTTGATGTTTCAGCCCAGATGGGACAGATCAACCCCTCTGTTCGGCATCTGTGCGCCGTAATCAGTGCCGTGGAAGTGGAAAAAAACAATACTGATAGTCATCAACTGGTTGATCAGATCAATCGTGAGTTGGCAGCGCTCTGCGGGGTCGATAACGCGCCAATACATACCCGTATTGTATGCGAGAAACGCGCCACAGTACTAGTACGCGCCTGTCCGCGCAGAGCAGCAATCAGAAACATTGTTAACGCATCAGAATCACCAGTGCCCGGCGAACTGCCTGCTACAATTGAATTTGCTGTTCAGCGCGGTGAAAAAGCAGCCCAAAGTGTCAAAAAACTGTTTACATAAGTATTTTATCCACTCGTGTCCCTGCAAAAGTTAAATTCATGTAAAAATCCCGCCAGCCTTCTTTACTACTTAATTTTTATTTCATAACTTATTGTTTTTATAGGGTTATATTTCGTGCATAAATTTTATGCATGTCATACGCGTGTCACACTAACGTAACAATCAAAGCCCCTAGCGACATTTTATACACAAGGTTATCCACAGCTTCTGTGGATACAATCTAAACGCATTGAAAACAAAGGGTTTGAAGGGAAATTATCCACCCTTGCACTATGGGAATAGCATTTTATGATTAAGCGATGACAGATAAATCGTTTCGCACATACACCCTGCCGGATCGAATCATTGAAGAGATGGATCGAGCTCTAAACAACATTTTTTGCAAGCAGCTCAGTTCGCGTCTCTACCCGGCTGCAACTACGTCTGCAGATACTGGAACTCCAGTCATGAACAATGAGCAAAAACGATTGGCGGCAGGATTAATGCGCGTGAATCATGCCGGTGAAATGGCCGCGCAAGCTCTATATCAGGGGCAGAGTCTGACTGCCCGCGACCCGAAACTGGCCGATAAACTGAAATATGCCTCTATCGAGGAAGCCGATCATTTAAACTGGTGCCGGAATCGTTTGGAAGAACTGGATGAACGCCCTTCCCTGCTGGATCCGCTCTGGTATGCCGGTTCCTTTGCTATCGGCATGGCAGCCGGTATTGCTGGTGATCGCTGGAATCTGGGATTCCTGGCCGAAACGGAACACCAGGTTGTACGCCATTTGGACAGTCATCTGGACAGATTGCCCAAAAATGATATTCGCAGCCACGCCATAGTTGCACAGATGAAAATTGATGAACAAGGCCACGCGGAACTGGCCGAAGGATTAGGCGCTGCTGAATTACCCCGGCCAATCAAACAGTTCATGAAACTCACTTCAAAGGTGATGACCAGTCTGGCTGAAAAGGTGTGAAAAGTGAGGGGCAAGCCTCTCACGTATTAGAAATCCCTGTTAGTGAAAACCGACCAAAATTTTAACCGTCCACTTTCAGTCATTCGTTCGAGTCCTGCATGGTTCCACAGTCCGGACAAATCTGGGCACCATTGGAATGAGGTTATCTTAATCGGTTAACGAACGGCTGATTCCGGCCAAACCCGGACGGTCATAATAGAATGATTATGTACTTTCATCTTGTTCAAACACCCATAAGTCAAGCCTGGCCCGTTTTCTTGTGAATTCGGATCCAATTTTTACGACAGATGTTTACGATCCAGAT
>JAUZQI010000027.1 GCA_030951095.1 Mariprofundus sp.
CCAGTATACACAGAGCTGCCAGCCCCAGATGGCGCGGTGCCAGATTTTCGCGAATAGTTGAAAACATAATGGATATCCTGTCGTTTGAATGTTTGGAGCTAATGATGAGTGTTATGTGATGCTTTGCATGCCGCCCATATAGGCTTGTAAGGCTTTTGGAATGGTGACTGAACCATCTTGTTGCCAGCCGTTTTCGAGGATGGCGACAAGTGTGCGACCGATGGCCAGACCCGAACCGTTCAGGGTGGCTACCGGTTGCGGTTTACCCCCCTCTTCCCGATAACGAATACCGGCGCGTCTCCCCTGAAACTGACCGAAAGAGGAGCAAGATGATATTTCCCGATAACACTGCTGGCTCGGAAGCCATACTTCCAGATCGTAGGTTTTCTGTGCCGAAAAGCCGACATCCGCGCCGCACAATTCAATCAGGCGATAGGGTAAATCAAGCGCCTGCAGAATGGCTTCGGCATGGCCGGTCAATATTTCCAGATCGGACAAAGCACGTTCCACTGTCGTCAGGTGAACCAGTTCCACTTTATCAAACTGGTGCTGGCGAATCATGCCGCGTACATCACGACCGGCGGAACCGGCTTCACGGCGGAAACACGGGGTATAGGCGCAGTGGCGTTTGGGCAGATCGGCGGCACTGAGAATCTGATCCTGATAGATATTGGTCACCGGCACTTCTGCCGTGGGAATCAGGAAGGCATCTTCCCCTTCCAATTTATACAAATCATCTTCAAATTTGGGGAGTTGGCCGGTGCCCGTCATGGTTTTTCGATTGGCGATGGCTGGCACCCAGACCTCTTCATAACCGTGTTCATCAACATGGGTATTGAGCATAAACTGCATCAGCGCACGTTCCAGCCGCGCTGCTGCTCCTTTCAGAACTGTAAAACGACTACCTGCCAGTTTCGCGCCGGCTTCGAAATCGAGTATGCCGAGATCGGTGCCGATGTCCCAGTGCGGCGGCACCGCATCTGTGCGCGGTTCGCCCCAGCAGCGGATTTCGATATTATCATCTTCGCTGGTTCCATCCGGCACAGATTCGTGCAGCGGATTGGGAATCTCCATCAGCACGGCGGTAAATTCAGCTTCCGCCTTTTTGGCCTGCGTTTCCAAAGCTTTGACCTTGCGCGACACCTCACCCATGGCGACCAGTTCAGTGCTTGCATCTTCGCCGGCCCCTTTCTTCTGTCCGATTAATTTGGATACCCGATTGCGTTCAGCCTGCAAGGTTTCTGCTTCACTTTTCAATTTTCGCTGTATTGTATCCAGTGCGCTCGCCCTGCACCACGGGCCATCGGGATCGGTAATATCTATGCCGCGCCGCGCTAATGCCTTGCCCATCTCATCAAATGAACGGCGAAATGCCTGACGATCAATCATTCAGCGTCTCCATCAGCCTCGTTTTCAACAGCTTCAGCACCTTCATCGTCTGAGACATCATCTTCCTGTTTTTCCGCCACGCGCACAGCACCGATCACCCGTTCCTTATCATCCACGCCGAATAGTTTTACACCCTGCGTATTGCGTCCGATCACCGACACGCCATTCATGCGAATACGCACCAAACGACCAGTATCGGTCATCATCATCACCTGATCTTCATCAAGTACCAGCAGCGCGCCGATCATATTGCCGTTGCGACCACCGGTTTTGAGCGTAAATACGCCCTGCCCGCCACGTTTCTGAACATTGTACTCGCTAACAGACGTACGTTTGCCGAATCCATTTTCAGAAACCGCCAGCAATGAAGCGCGATCAGAGACCAGCGTCATCGAAATTACTTTGCAACCGCCGGGCATGCGCATGCCGGTGACGCCGCGTGTGCTGCGTCCCATCGGCCGCACATCGGATTCGGAGAAACGAATCGCCTTGCCGCCGCTGGCCGATAACATGATATCCTGCTCGCCATTGGAGACGACCACGCCGATCAAATCGTCGTTATCGTCAATCTTGATAGCAATAATACCGTTGGCGCGAATATGCTGGAAATCGGATAAACGCGTCTTCTTGATGACGCCGTTTTTGGTCGCCATGACAATATAATGATCTTCATCAAACTCGCGTATAGATAATGTGGCTGAAATTTTCTCACCCTTTTCAACCGGCAACAGATTCACCAGCGCTTTGCCGCGCGCTGCGCGTCCGGCCTGTGGCACTTCATAGACCTTTTTGCGGAATACGCGTCCGCGATCCGAGAAGAACAGCAGATAATCATGTGTCGATGCCACCATCAGCTGCGCCACGAAATCTTCGTCCTTGGTGGTCATGGCTGTCTTACCCTTGCCGCCGCGTCGCTGCGCGCGGTATAACGAAGTGGCATTGCGTTTGATATATCCCTCATTGGAAATGGTCACCACCATATCCTCTTCGGTAATCAGATCTTCCACCGACAATTCAGCGGTTTCATCCATAATCGCAGAACGACGCGGATCGGCGTATTTATCACGTACCGTTTCCAGTTCTTCGACGATCACGCCCATAAGCAGTTTCTCATCGGCCAGAATATCTTTCAGATGCGCGATTAATTTCTGGATTTCGTCAAATTCAGCCTGAATCTTGCCGCGTTCCAGACCGGTCAAACGGTGCAGGCGCATATCGAGAATCGCCTGCGCCTGTTTATCCGACAGACCAAAATGATCCATCAAACCAGCTTTGGCTTCTGCCGGTGTCTGGCTGGCTCGGATTAATTTGATGACTTCATCAATATGATCCAGCGCAATCAATAAACCCTGGAGAATATGAGCGCGAGCTTCGGCCTTGGCCAAATCAAACAGGCAACGCCGCGTTACGACCTGACGGCGATGATCAAGAAAGTGGAGTAATAGTTCGCGCACGCCACAGAGCTTGGGCTGGCCATCCACCAGCGACAGCATATTGCAGCCGAAATTGCATTGTAGCTGCGTATGTTTATAGAGGTTGTTGAGCACCACTTCCGGAATTTCGTTCCGCTTCAATTCAATAGCGATACGCATGCCATCGCGATCAGATTCATCGCGCAGATCGGAAATGCCTTCGAGCTTTTTATCACGCACCATATGGGCGATATGTTCAATCAAATTGGCCTTGTTCACCTGATACGGCAGTTCGGTGATAATCAGCGATTCGCGCTTGGTGCGCGGGTGAATTTCGACCAGTGCTTTGGCGCGCATGGTCACAGAACCACGGCCCGAAGTGAATGCCTGCTGCATGCCTTTGCGACCATAAATGAAACCGCCGGTCGGGAAATCCGGGCCGGGCATAATCTGCATCAGTTCATCATCATCAACATCCGAATTGCCCACCAGCGCAATGCAGGCATTGATGGCTTCGCCGAGATTATGCGGCGGAATATTGGTTGCCATACCCACCGCAATACCCTGTGAGCCATTGACCAGCAGGTTGGGATATTTCGCTGGTAAGACCTTTGGTTCTTTCAGTGATTCATCATAGTTAGGCGCAAAATCAACCGTATTTTTGTCGATATCAGTCAATAATTCAGCAGCCAGTCTGCTCATACGCGCTTCGGTATAACGCATGGCAGCCGGCGAATCGCCGTCGACAGATCCGAAATTACCCTGCCCGTCGACCAGCAGATGACGCATGCTCCAGGGTTGCGCCATACGCACCATAGCATCATATACGGCAGTGTCGCCATGCGGATGATATTTACCAATCACATCGCCGACCACGCGGGCAGATTTTTTGAACGGTTTATCATGCGTACAGCCCAAATCCTGCATGGCAAACAAAATACGACGGTGCACCGGTTTCAAGCCATCGCGGGCATCGGGCAAGGCACGCCCGACAATCACGCTCATGGCGTAATCAAGATAAGAGCGTTTCATCTCATCTTCGATCAGAACAGGTACAGCAGGATTCAGTGTTTCTTCCATGATTTAACCTCTGTTGGTGTTACTTGGTATTTAATCTGGTGCCCTCGACACGATTCGAACGTGTGGCCTGCCGCTTAGGAGGCGGCCGCTCTATCCAGCTGAGCTACGAGGGCTAACGGGTGCAGGCTTTTCACTCCCGTAGTATGAAACAGGCTACGACAGCAGCGAAAAAATCCGCGTTTGCAGTACCCGGTCCACTTAAAACAGCTTTCGAATCATAGCGTTTTCAAAGTCGATCTGCACGATGAATTACATGAAAAAGTTTAACGGGGAAATCATCTCATTCATAACGCAACAGACTATGAACGTTCACATCGCCCAGTGCTTTTTTTCCATTCAGAAATGACAGCTCGATTACAAACAGGCAGGCATCGACTTCCGCCCCCAGCTTACGTACCAGTTGAACCGTTGCAGCAGCTGTACCACCGGTAGCAAGCAGGTCATCCACCACTACAACTTTGTGGCCGATTGATAAAGCATCACGATGTATTTCCAGCCGGTCCATGCCATATTCCAGTTCATATTCGACGCTGTGCACATTGGCTGGAAGCTTGCCGGGTTTGCGTACAGTAATCAGGCCCAGACCCAGTTGTTGCGCCAGAGCAGCACCAAAAATAAACCCTCTCGCCTCAATGCCGACGATAGCGTCTACATCACTCCCGACATGGCATGCAAGTTCAGATACGACAGCGGAAAACGCCTCACCATTGGCCAGTAGCGGCGTAATATCTTTGAATACAATTCCGGGTTTGGGAAAGTCAGGCACATCGCGAATACATTCATGCCACCAATTCAGTGTGTTTATCATCAGATAATTTCCTCAAAACTTACCTTTTCGTGTTCTACCATGTTACGCAATTTTTTCAGCGCAGTCATCTGAATTTGCCGGATACGTTCCCGTGTTACGCCCATGTGTTCGCCAATTTTCTCCAGCGTCCACGGTTCATGTGTCTCTACCAAGCCATAACGTAAACGGACAACGTCACACTCCTTGGCTGTCAGTTTAGCCATCCACTTCCGAAGCATTTCATTGCGCTGATCTTCACCCAGGCTATCGCCGGGGGTGCTAACCTGCTCATCAGGGGTAACATCATACAAGGTGAAATCACCATCCGAGTGCCGAGTCGCATCGGCACTCTCCGTACCTATCGATGTCATGAGCAACGTATGTACCCGTGCAACCGGGATATTCATCGAATTGGCAATTTCCTGTTCCGTCGGCTCCCGTCCAAGTGAAACTCGCAACCGGGCCGTATGCTTCAACACGGTATTGAATTCCTTGGCAACATGGACAGGCACACGAATGGTACGGGACTGATTCATTATTGCCCGCTCCACTGATTGCCGAATCCACCATGTTGCATATGTGGAAAAACGGCAGCCATGCGCAATATCGAACTTTTCAACGGCGCGCATTAACCCCAGATTCCCCTCTTCAATCAAGTCACCCAACGGCAGTTTACGGCCAAGATAACGCCGGGCAATTTTTACAACCAGCCGGAGATTGGCCTGAATCATATATTGGCGAGCTGCATCATCTCCGTTCGAGATTCGTTTGGACAGTTCAATCTCTTGTTCAGCAGTAAGCAAATCATAACGCGAAATCTCACGCATATAAATCGCCATCGGCTCCATACTTTGGCGATTACTCATCAGCACCTGCGACCAAAACGGCATACTTCACACAACCAGGATAAAGATTCAGAGCAGTCATCGTTCAATTATCTTTTTAATGAGGCAAATAGGCAAGTGGATTTACCGGGGTACTACCCTGCCTGACCTCAAAGTGCAGATGCGGCCCACTGGCCCTTCCTGTGTGGCCAACTCTGCCAATCACATCGCCAGCGCGCACCTTTGTTCCTCTTCTTACCAACATCCGTTGGTTATGCCCGTAGGCAGTAAACAGATTTTTACCATGCCTGATGATGATCAGCTTGCCATATCCACTCAGGCGTGAGTCTGCATACACCACTTCACCCGAAGCCGCAGCATGAACCGAGGTGCCCTCTTTGGCACCTATGTCGATACCATCATGCATGCGACTCCCCCTGCGTCCAAATTTACTGGTTACAGTTCCTTTGACAGGCCATCGTAAACGGCCCGTATATCCTCTTGCTTTCGTCTTGTGGGCCGATTTCGAAACGATTCTTTTTTTGTGACCAGTGCTGGATTTTTTCTTGGGTGACTTCGAAATACTTCTTATTTTTGCTGCTGCCGGGTCATGGCTAAGGGGTGCCTGGCGATCAATATACAGGCGCTGTCCGATATAAATTCGATAGGGATAGGAAACATGGTTCCTCCTGGCAATAAGCCGGTAACTGATTCCAAATTTCTTGCCGATGCTGTATAAAGTATCATTGGCCCTGACATAACGAATAACAGGTTTATTACTGTGTGTGGTAGTGGATATTGAATGGCGAGGCAGGCTGGTCGAGTAACAACCGGCAGTAGCCATCAAGATGACGAGACAGAGTAACCGGCTGATTAGACCCACAACAGGACAAATCCTCCAATCACAGCCACAGCCACGGCCACGGTCAACCATTCGAAATACTGTTCCACCCATCCACGCAGGCGCTGACCTCCCCACCGCAATAATGCCGCTTCCAGATAAAAACGTGTTCCTCTGGAAACAAGCGTAGCAGCCAGAAAAACAGGAAAAGAGAGGCCGAAAGCGCCGGCTGCAATGGTGAATATCTTGAATGGAATGGGGGAAAAGCCAGCTATAAGTATCATGGCTACGCCGTATTCGACAAACCATTGTTGTACATGGTGAAAGGTATCCATGGCGTTATAAAATTCCATGACAGGCTGTGCAACATCAGTAAACAGAAACATGCCAATGGCGTAACCAATCGCAGCACCAACAACAGTGCCGGCAGTGGACAGTGCTGCAAATCGAAAAGAGGCATCCGGACGCCCAAGCGCCAGTGCAATGAGTAGAATATCTGGCGGAATCGGAAATACACTGGCTTCAATCACAGCAATGGCGAATAGCGCCCAACCGGCATTCGGATGATCTGCCCATGACAGTGTCCAGTGATATAATCGCCTCAACCAGGATATGGCTGGAGGTTGATTGATCAAATCAGTGATAGTTTACCCCTTTCAGTAACGGGACAAATGTGCATGCATCAAAATACTCCTCAGTAATGATGTGCGCCTGCTTGCGACGACGAACCAGCCGATGCGTTCCACTTTTGCCTTCAGGCAACAGCAATATTCCTCCCGGCTTTAACTGCTGCAACCATAAATCAGAAGCAAAGCCTCCGGCAGTAACAATAATTGCATCAAATGGTGCATATTCTTCCCAGCCTTCAAGCCCATCACCGCATTTAAGCATGACATTGGCATGACGTGCCAACCTCAGGTTTTGTCTTGCCCGATGATGCAATGCATCAATACGCTCAATGCTGTATACCCTGCGACAAAGGCGCGAGAGCACAGCTGTTTGATAACCGCAACCCGTGCCAATTTCCAAAACACGCTCATTTCCTTTCAATTCAAGCAGTTGGCTCATGCGTGCAACCATATAAGGCTGGGAAATGGTCTGGTCGCAGCCAATCGGCAAAGCACAGTCCTGGTAGGCCCGCGATGCAAGGGCAGAATCGACGAAAATGTGTCGTGGCACCGACAGCATGGCTGCAAGCACCTGTTTATCATCAATACCTCTGGCAATAAGTTGGTCGTTTACCATGCGTTGCCGTGGCCGGTCGAATGAAAGCTTCATATGTTCAGGCGTCAGATGATTCTTCACACTTGGTGCTCCCCCAAAAAACCGCATGGGCTTTCCCGTTGTTTGTATAAGTGCGTACTTATACAGAAAAAGCCAAACGTTTGTTTATTATAGAAAATGGTCGGGACGAGAGGATTCGAACCTCCGACCACTTGACCCCCAGTCAAGTGCGCTACCAGGCTGCGCTACGCCCCGATTACCATGAAACTAGCAAGGCGATGAAGCATACTTAAAATATCAGATAATGTAAGAGTTATGCAGGACAACTGATTTAGTCAGGTCTTTTGGGATATCAATCCAGCAATGTAAGAATTTCGTTTAATTCCTGTTTCACCTGTTGAAGAACCGTCTGACTGTCCTTCTTTTCTACAATGGTTTCCAAATCGCCACTGAGTAAACGTTTTTTTGCCCCGCGAATTGTAAAATTCAGACCATACAGTAAATGTTTAATCTGAAGAACAGCGTACACATCATGATGACGGTAAAAACGGCGATTGCCACTTTTTTTGACCGGTTTGAGATGCCTGAATTCGCTTTCCCAGTAGCGGAGTACATGCGGTTCGACAGCACATATATCACTGACTTCACGAATAGAGAAAAACAGTTTTTCAGGGAGTACCGGAATCTGTAATCCCGCTTTTGCCAAAGCCTGTTTCGGATTCATTTATCTATTCCTGCCAATTTCTTTTTTAACAAGGGACTTGCACGAAATGTTACAACTGAGCGCGGGGTGATTGTGATATCCATACCGGTCTTGGGATTACGCCCTCGCCTTGCATGCTTCTGGCGGACAATAAAATGACCAAAGCCTGACAGTTTGACGTTTTCACCCTGCTCCAGCGAATGCCGGATAATATCGAGTGCAGACTCAATGATCTGGGCTGACTCTTTTTTAGTCAGGCCGACCCGCTCATGAACTACTCTTGCAATCTCGGCTTTAGTCACGTTCCCCTACCCATCAAAATATGAATTAAAACGGTATATTACCTGATCTCATTAAAAATAACTTATGAACATTAATAGAACTGACTAATCTGTCAAAGTTTTTTTTGATATACGCTTTTTTGAGATAGTGAATAGAAGTGTAAATAACTGAAATAAAAATCAGCCAGGATCAGAAAACAATTGTCCATCGTGTAGTCGCAGGAGTCGGTCGCATGATCTGGCCAGGGACAAACTGTGTGTGACCATCACAACGGCTGCTTTTTCTTCCTGGCACAATTGTCGCAACAATCCGAACACTTCCTGCGCCGTCTTTTCATCGAGGTTACCGGTTGGCTCGTCGGCCAACAGTAATCTGGGGTTCGCGGCCAGAGATCGGGCCACAGCAACGCGTTGTGCTTCACCGCCAGACATTTTGGCAGGCACATGCTCCGCACGCGCTTCAAGTTGTAACCGGCCAAGCAATTCACGTCCGCGCTGATTTGCATCTGCAAATGACATACCCTGAACCAGCAGTGGTAAAACAACATTTTCCAGCGCGGTTAGTTCCGGAATCAGATGATGAGCCTGATACACAAAGCCAATTTTTCTATTCCGGAGATGGGCTTGTCGGTTGGAATTAAGGTCGTGAATCATTTCACCATCCAGTGAAATTTTACCGGAGTCCGGCTGTTCAAGCGTGCCCAGAATTTGCAGCATGGTAGACTTGCCTGAGCCGGATTCTCCGACGATGGCTAAAAATTCACCTTCATTGAGTTCGAACTCTACACCCCTCAAAATATGCAATTCTCCAGATGGTGCAGTGAATTGTTTGTGTAAATCAGAGACAGCAAGTAGTGGTGATTTATTCATATCTGAGTGCATCTGCAGGTGGCACGCTGGCTGCACGCCAGGCCGGGTAGAATGTCGCCGCCACACCCATAAACAGGCTGATTACGATTATCACGGCAATAGAGACCGGGTCGATAACCGACGGGATATGATCTATATAATAGACATCGCTGGACATAAATTTTACGCCGGTCAAACCTTCAATCCAGGCCAGCAAGGTATCCAGTTTCCAGGCCAGCAGCAGCCCGAACATGGCTCCGACCAGGGTGCCGATACCGCTGAGCAGCGTGCCCATAAGCAAAAAGATGCGCATTACCGAAGCGTGCGTGGCTCCTACTGTTTTCAAAATAGCAATTTCCTTGCGTCGCTCCATGACCACCATCACTAGGGAGGCCACCATATTGAACAGTGCCACCAGTACAATCAGGGAAAGTATAACGCCCATGGCAACTCTTTCTGTTTTCAGGGCCTGAAAAAATGAGCGATGGCGCTGTTTCCAGTCGGTCACCCATGCGCCAAGGGGTAGTTTCCGGCGCGCCTGCTCGGAAACCATTCCGGAGCGATCCCTGTCATATAAAAAGAGCTCAAGGCCGGTAACGCTATCACCCATTTTATTAAGTCGCTGAACAGCATTCAAAGGCGTAATAATCATGCCGACATCGTATTCATAAAAGCCGGAGTCAAAAATACCAACCACTTCAAAGGCCCGCATGCGCGGCGCAGCGCCCGAAGGGCTAATGCCGCCGGAAGGCGACATCAATCGCACTTTGTCCCCTACTTCCACCGCCAACTTTCTGGCCAGATCTTTACCCACGGCCACCTGAAACGGAGATCCGGTGCTACTGACAAAATGCCCTTTGGTAATATGGCCGGCAATGTCATCACTTCGATTTACATCCACGCCTTTCAGAATCGCGCCAAATGCCCGCGAACCGTAGGAAGCCAATACTTGAGAAGAAATATAGGGTGCCGCCCGCTCTACGCCGTCCAGTTTTTCAGCCTGAGAGAGCCAGTTGCGCCAGTCTTCCAGTGCATCGCCGGGCCCCTGAATATCAACATGGGATGAAAAACCCAGAATCTTGTCGCGAATTTCCACAGCTGCGCCGTTCATCACCGATAACACGGCAATCAGCGTCATCACGCCAATAGCAATACCGATCCCCGAACTCCAGCTAATCAGCGACACAAAACGTTCACTGCGTCGCGAACGCAGATAACGTTTGGCCAACATCCATTCATAAGGACGAAACAGCCCGTTCATCAAATCTGCCCACCCGTTGGGTGCATTAATTGAAGCATGATGACAGAACCATTATGACAAATAGCGTAGATACAAATAAACATGTGAAATAACAATGGATATCAGCATCAGGCCGAACGCGTGTTTCATAAATACAAGGAATCGAATCGGATGACCGGCACGTTGGGCGAATCCGGCCACAATCAGATTGGCCGATGCCCCGATCAATGAACCATTTCCACCCAGGCAAGCACCCAGCGCCAAGGCCCACCACAACGGCACAATAGCATCCGGGCCGCCAAAGGTCGGAGCCATGCTTTGAATCAACGGAATCATCGTGGCCACAAAGGGGATATTGTCGATCATGGCCGATGCAATGGCAGATACCCAGAGAATGGCTGCGGCTGTGGCATTGAAATCACCACCGGTTAATTCAAGTGTTTTATTGGCCAGCATCTCAATGACACCGGTATGCTCAACACCGGAAACGATGATAAAAAGGCCAACAAAGAAGAAAATTGTCGTCCATTCCACTTCAGCCATAATACCTTCGTAGGCATGGTCTTTATCGTGTAATGGCTGGCCGAAGGTTTGCAATAACAGTAATAAAGCTGCGCCAAACATGGCAATGGATGCCGGTTCCAGATGGACGCTGTGTGCAACGGTAAAACCGCCAATCACCAAAAACAATACGATAAGACTCTTTTTCAACAGCGGCACATCTTTGATCGCTTCATTCTCGTCAAAGCGCATCACCAGCGCCCTGTCTTCTTCAGAAGCATGCAGATCACGGCCAAACATAAACCAGATAGCCACAATCATGACGACAAAGATCACTGGCGTTATCGGTGCCAGGTTAACCAGAAAATCATAAAAACTGAGGTTGGCGGCTGAGCCAATCATAATGTTAGGCGGATCACCAATCAGGGTTGCCGTACCGCCAATATTCGAAGCCAGAATCTGGGCAAACAGATATGGGTAAGGTCGCACGCCCAGCGCATCGGTAATCAACAGCGTCACCGGCGCAATGAGCAACACCGTCGTTACATTATCAAGGAAAGCGGAAAATACAGCAGTGACCACCGACAGCATGACCAGAATCCCCCAGGGGCTGCCTTTGACGGCTTTGGCCGACTTAATCGCCACATACTGGAACATGCCGGTTTTCTGGCTAATCGCGACTATCACCATCATACCGGTCAACAGGCCGATGGTATTAAAATCTACACCGGCTACTGCCTGCTGCTGGGTTAGCACACCACAGAGTATCATCAAACCGGCACCAAGCAGTGACAAGACCGCCCGATTGAATTTCTCGACCATGATGATGCCATAAACGACTAACAGAATAGATACGGCTACCCATGTCGGATCGAGTCCGAAAATCACAGATGCCATATGTTCGCTCGTATTATGCATCGTCGCCGTTTTCTCGCGAGCTTCTGGCCAGACGCTTTAAAATATCGCTGGAAGAAATAATCCCGGCCAGACGTTCATCAGCGTCTGCGACAAGCGCATATTCAAAGCGATCATAGGTAATCAAAGTCGCAGTAACCGATAACAATGATTCATCCGCATGCACAATCGTTGGTTTGGTTTCCATCACTTCTGATACTTTGCGCTGCAACAGTTTTTTATAATGTTTGCGCAATAGCCCGATATCAGGCGCATAGGGAATTGATTTCAAATCCCCGGTAACGATATAGCTGGGCACCAGGCTAGCCAGAACAGACAGGGTATTTACCGCGCCCATAATTTTATGCTCTGCATCCACTACAGGAATCAACCGAAATGATTTGTCATTCAGCACAGCGGCGATATCAGCTACCGTCTGTTCCGGGTGACAAACCACCACATCCGTCGTCATAATATTTTTTGCATGCATGGAAATGCTCCTCGTCGGCTGCTTACTCCGGTCTCATCAGCGGAAACAGCAACACATCGCGAATGGAATGCTGGCCGGTCAGCATCATCACCAGCCTGTCCACGCCAATGCCGACGCCTGCTGCAGGAGGCATGCCAAATTCCAGCGCACGGAGATAATCTTCATCCACTCCTGTTGCTTCTTCATCGCCGGCGGCTTTGGCTTCTGCCTGCGCCATAAAACGACGACGCTGATCATCCGGATCATTCAATTCAGAAAATCCGTTGGCCATTTCACGACCTGCCATAAACAACTCAAAACGATCTGTGACATTCGGATCATCATGGTTGCGACGCGCCAACGGCGATACATCCACCGGATAATGGGTGATAAAAGTGGGCTGCATCAACTCGGGCTCAACCAGTTCTTCAAACAAAGCCATCAGATAATGACCGGCTTTCCAAGTAATTAGAGCTTTAAAATCAGGAATAACTTGAAGACAGACCGTGGCCAGCAATGCCTTGTCACCCGCATGTCCGCGCACATCAGGCCGTTTCTCGAATACCGCTTCATCAATTCTAAGGCGACGAAATGGTTGTGCGAGATCGATATCCACGCCTTCCCAGTTAAGCTTGGTTTCACCCAGACCGATGGCAATATCACGTATTAGTGTTTCAGTTGTATCCATTGCATCGGTGAAGTCTGCATAAGACTGATAAAATTCCACCATGGTGAATTCAGGATTGTGTGTCGCGTCAATGCCTTCATTGCGGAAGTTGCGATTGATTTCAAACACCCGCGCAAAGCCACCCACCACTAAACGCTACAGATACACTTCCGGCGCAATGCGCAGAAATAGTTCCATATCCAGAGCATTATGGTGAGTGATAAACGGTTTTGCAGCGGCCCCACCCGGCTGACTTTGCAGCATTGGCGTTTCCACTTCGATGAAATCTCGTGCTTCTAAACCCTTGCGCAGTAATGAGATAATTTTTGAACGTGTTTTAAAAGTCTGCCGCGATTCAGGTGTAACAATCAAATCCACATAGCGCTGTCGGCAACGGGTTTCAATATCACTCAGACCATGCCATTTCTCCGGTAAGGGACGTAAACATTTTGACACTATTTCAATATGTGATACGCGCACTGACAATTCGCCGGTTTTGGTTCGGAACAAGACTCCAAGGCCGCCGACAATATCACCGAGATCCCATTTTTTTGTCGGGTTATAAACTTCAGCGCCCCCCAGTTCATCGCGATTGAGAAACAGCTGAATTTGCTCCGAACCATCCTGAATTTTGATAAAGCTGGATTTACCCATCACGCGATGTGCCATAATCCGGCCTGCCACAGACACAGTCTGGCTGATTTCACTCAGCTGCTCTGCATCTTTCTCGGAAAATGCAGCATGGATTGCCGCAGCAGTCCGATCAGTCCGCCATGTGTTCGTGTAGGCCTCCCCTGCTTCGCGCAAGCGGGTAAGTTTTTCTCTCCGGACAGTAATCTGTTCGGACTGATCCGACGCGTTATCGTTCATTCGATGCTATAACTTGCTGTGTAAATCGAGATCGGAAAAGAAGAATGCAATTTCAATGGCGGCATTTTCTTCCGAATCAGAGCCGTGCACCGCATTGGCATCAATGGAGTCGGCATGATCGGCGCGTATGCTACCGCTCTCTGCTTCTTTGGGATTGGTTGCTCCCATCAGCTGACGATTCAGTGTCACAGCATTTTTTCCTTCCAGTACCATAGCCAGAACGGGGCCTGAGCTCATAAATGCGCACAGGTTGTCATAAAATGGACGTTCGGCGTGCACCGCATAAAAACGACCGGCTTCAGCAGCAGACAAATGGGTCATGTTTGTTGCAATCTCGGATAAACCGTTTTCTTCAAAACGACGAATAATATCTCCGATCACATTTTTTGCGACTGCGTCCGGTTTGATAATAGATAATGTGCATTGAACTGGCATGCAGGAATCCCCCTTAAACTACGCAGCATCCCGCTGCGGGAGCGGCACTCTAAAGCAGCGCCCAACAAGTTCCAAGGTCAAATAGATTCTCTTGTTTTTTGCCTCAAAAAGCGATTATTTTCAGAGCCACTTGCAAAAGTCTGAGTGGATGAGTTGCAATCCCACTTCGCGTGAATTTTTGGAATGGAATGAGGAGCATGGTGGTTCCATTCGCCAAAATTCCAGTTCGTAGTGCGCCGGAGTGGAGAAGTAAATCGCCGTTCACGACTTTTGCATGTGGCTCTTCAGTATACAGAGAGACAAAACGCATGCGCGGTGATTATCTTCCCGTTTTGGTTATTTTCTGACTGGAGTTTTGACCCATGGATCTGCCATATACCTTATTCCGCCTCATAAACGCCATCGATGCGATACTCCCATTCGTATGCCCGTTTTTTTGCAAGTAACTTACAGATCAGGGCTAATCTTCAGGATATTGCAACGGATCGCATTGGCCGATATCTGCGAAGCCACGTCGCCTGTAGAAACAGGAATCGCAATGCCCACAGGCAGAACCATCCGGCAATGGATCGTAACAGGATCGGGTAAGCGAATAATCCAGTCCTAATTTCAAACCCAGCGATATAATTTCGGATTTGTTCAGCTTGATAAGTGGAGCTGAAATCTGCAAATCCTTTCCCTCACTGCCCGCCTTGGTACCCAACAGGGCTGTCTGCACGAACGAGTTCAGAAACACAGGGCGGCAGTCAGGGTAACCGGAATAATCCACAACATTGGCGCCAATCACCAATCGTGTTGCCGCTACAGTTTCTGCCAGCCCTGCCGCCAGTGAAAGAAAAATCAGATTACGGGCAGGAACATAAGTCGTCGGAATACCTGAATGCTCGGCCTCATCTTTGGGAACAGGCAGGTCGGAGGTCAGAGCAGAGTGGCCGATGGTTCGCAAATCAACTTTGATAACGCGGTGATCCAGGATGCCCATGGCACGAGACACATTTAGTGATGCCTTCAACTCAATACGGTGTCGTTGCCCGTAATCAAATGCAACAGTGTGGCATTGCCAGCCTTGATTCTTGACCGCCCACGCAAGTGCCGTGCTGGAATCCAGCCCACCAGAAAGCAAAACAACCGCTTTGACAGGTTCGTTCATACGCCCTCAGCCTCCGGCCCCCAGATCGTTTTATGCATCTGCACCTGAACCCTGACGGGCAAACCGTCTTCCAGAACCCATTTGCATAAATCGCTGGCAGCAACTTCACCCCAGGCAGGAGACAACAGTACCGGGATATTATTTGAGCCCAGGTGATTCTTGCGAATGAAATCACGTGCCCACTCATA
>JAUZQI010000028.1 GCA_030951095.1 Mariprofundus sp.
AGAGCATCTTCCATCTGGCGGTCTGAATACGAAAACCAGTTCTGCATACAGTGGATGCGAAACATGATTTCAAGACCTTTTGGCTGGCGACCTTGCCTGCCCGATTTAGGGTAATGCGGCTCAATCAAGGCAATCAACTTCTGCCAGGGAATAACAGGATCCACTTCATTCAGAAACTTCTCCCGGCGCGTTAATCGTTTCTTTTGCGCATATTCAAGATCAGCAAATCCACGTTGTTTCGACATTCTAAACCCCCCGTTCGATAATCAAGATATTACCATAAATCAAAGGTTTAATCAGCGCTTCCTTAGCAAGATCGCGTTGACTGATATTCATAGGAATAAGAAATTCTTACCTGAGCATTTCGCCCGGGTGGGTAGGTTCTCTATGGCTTGGAATACGTATCATACTCACCTCTAATGATAATCAGTTATTTCTACATTGTATCGACCTGTTTCACCCCATACAAAACAAATGCGGTATTGTTCGTTGATCCGGATACTGCACTCACCTTTTCTGTCTCCAGAAAGAGCTGTTTCATTATTTACAGCCCTATTGAGTCACTTGAAAAAGTCGTGAACGGCGATTTACTTCCCCACTCAGACTTTTGTAAGTGACTCATTGCCAACAAATTTCACCCATAAAATAGACAGTCGGCAATATTTCTGAAAAAGCTTATAGCCCGCCTGGATGGAATGATTTACCCAGCAAGAAGAATTCTGATGATGATTTGCGGCTGGCGGCCGGTTTGATGTTTTTTATTTTCTGGAATGAGCTGCCGAGATCACGGCGAAAGGTATCATAACCTTCACCCATAAATGTCTTCATCAGGATATCGCCACCGGGGCGCAGATACTGGCGAGCAAAATGTAATGTCATCTCATTCAGCCCGATCATGCGCATCTGATCGACCAGTTTGTTGCCGCTCATCTCCGGTGCCATATCTGAAACCACCAGATCCACAGCTTTTCCCTGCAGGTCTTCGGCCAGTTTTTGCTGACCTTCGGGCGAATCAAAATCCGCCTGTATCAGCGTCACACCGTTAATCGGTTTCAGTGGCAATAAATCGATACCGATGACCAGACCATCCGGCCCAACCCGCTTGGCCAGTTCCACGCTCCATGAACCCGGCGCACAGCCAAGATCAATAACCACACTGTTTTTTTTGATAACCAAGGCATGTTGCTCGAGAATTTCAGTCAGTTTGAACGCCGCACGCGAACGCTTCCCCTCTTTCCGGGCTCGTTTCACATGCGGATCATTGGCATGGCGCTGAAACCATGCCGAAGTCTTGCGCGCCGCCCTGCTTTTCGATGATTGCGCCATATTAATTCTCCCACTTATTTACCGCAAAGTACGCGAAGGTACGCAAAGAAAAGTCAATAATCATGAGCCACTTGCAAAAGTCTGAGTGGATGAGTTGCAATCCCACGTCGAGTGCATTTTTGGAATGGAATGAGGAGCATGGTGGTTCTATTCTCCGAAATTCCAGTTCAACAATGCGCCGGAGTGGGGAAGTAAATCGCCGTTCATGACTTTTGCAAGTGGCTCATGTCTGCCAAAACATCATCCTGTATTCATACATTGTAGCTCGATTTGGCCTTCCTTGCGTAACTTTGCACCCTTAGCGGTGCCAAGGCCTGAATTTATTCTTTCATGCGCCAGCCACTGCGCCAGAGAGCCCAGCAGGTGATGATCGTGACCAATACCGTGCCCATGACCACCACGATTGAAGCATAGGGATCAGTATCCCCCGTTCCGAGAAAACCATAGCGGAAACCGTCAATCAGGTAAAAAAACGGATTGGCGTGATTAAACTGCTGCCAGAGCGCAGGCAACTGTTTTACCGAATAAAAAACACCGGAGAGAAAGGTCAGCGGCAGGATGATAAAATTGGTCACCATGGCGACATTATCAAAATCCCTGGCCCACATGCCGCCAATCAAACCCAAGCCACCCATAATGATGCTGCCGCATACACCATAGAGCAAAATGATGCCCGGATGCAATAATGATAGATCGACAAAAGGCATTAAAACAGCAAGAAAAGCGACAGCCACCACCACCGCTCGCACCACTGCAGCAGCCAGAAAAGCAGTCACCACTTCGATAGCCGATAACGGTGCCATCAACAGGTAGATATGCATACCCATGACCTTGCCCATAATCATCGAGCTGGAGGTATTGGCAAAGGCATTCTGCAACATGGCCATCATCGCCAGCCCCGGCACCAGAAAGGTAAAATAATCTACTTCCATGCCCGGCACCTGTCTGTCTCCCATGGCATAACGAAAAATGATCAGGTACAGCATCGCGGTCAATGCAGGTGTTACAATCGTCTGCATTTTCACCTTCAAAAAGCGGTGAATCTCACGTAAAAACAGTGTCCATGTGCCTAGCATATTAACCGGCCGCATGGCTATTCTCTCCGTTCATTTTGTTATCCAGCTGTTTACCGGTCAGACGCAGGAATACATCTTCGAGATCCTCGCGGCGCAATCCGGCATCGCGCGGAGCCCCAAAACAGGTTACAGCTGCCTGATAGGCTTCGTGAAATGTGGAACCATCCTCAAGCATACCCAGCTTCAAACAAATGCCTTCATCAGTCAGACGCGGCTCGAACGCGGCCAGCGTTTCAACAGCCTCAACTGACAGTTCCAGCTTTTTGCCATAATTAAACCAGAGATACGATGAGGCAATCTCGCCCATCATTTCCTGCATCGGACGCGCTGTCAGCAAGCTGCCACGATCAATAATAGCAACATGGTCACAGAGTTCCTCGGCCTCATCCAGATAGTGTGTGGTCAGAAGTATCGTAGTGCCGGAAGCATTCAATTCGCGCATAAAATCCCACAAACGACGGCGTAATTCGACATCCACTCCGGCTGTCGGTTCATCCAGAATCACCAGTTTCGGTTTATGCACCAGGGCCTGCGCCACCAGCAATCGCCGCCGCATACCGCCGGAAAGCTGGCGTGTGTTTTTAACCGAATGATCGATCAACTCCAGTCGTCTCAATAATTCATCGATCCAGTCATAATCAGGTTTACAGCCAAACATACCGGATGTGAAAGCCAGAACTTCACGCGGCGTAAAAAAAGGATCGAAAGCCACCTCCTGCGGCACCACCCCGATCTGCCGTTTGCACCAGCTGCGCTGGGTAAATAGATCACGGCCAAACAAGCTGACAGCCCCACTGCTGGCACGCACGGTATCGGCTAGAATATTGATCAGCGTGCTCTTGCCCGCCCCATTCGGACCCAGCAATGCATAAAAACTGCCCTGCGGAATATTCAGAGAGATATCGTGCAGAGCTTCATTACCATTGTTATAGACCTTGCCAAGAGCAGTGATTTCCAGTGCGTTCATCAGCGAACGCTACGCTTTACCAGACAATAAAAAAACGGAGCCAAAAGGCCCCATTTCCATGGAAAAATATTGTCTGTCAGTAACCTGCATTGGAGCAGCCGCTACCGCCGTTTTCTGACGGTGTAAATGATTTACCACAGCCACAGGTTGATCCGGCATTGGGATTGCGAATCACAAATGATTCGCCCTGAATCGATGTCTGGTAGTCGATCTCAGCACCATTGAGCAAATCCAGGCTCATCTGATCCACCAGCAGTTTAACACCATGACTCTCGACCACGGTATCATTTTCCTTGATCTCGTCGTCAAAGGTAAAACCGTACTGAAAGCCAGAACAACCGCCGCCGGAAACAAAGACGCGTAAACTCAGCGCTGCATTATCTTCACTCTCCAGAAGGCCCTGGACTTTTGTTGCTGCCGATTCAGTTAATACTACAGTCATTTATTCATACCTCTATAATCTGAATAATTCATCGATACTGCCGCACACATTCCCGTTGCTGCGACGACCATGAATACTTGAGCGGAATTATCGGGTATTTTGAAGGTTTTGGCAAATCATACAAATCAAGCTGTTAGTTCAACAAAAAGATTGCTCGATAATATGGCTATATTTATTATGGATATTATGATGAAGTGTATCCCCCCCCCGCACATGGGTGAATCCTGATGGTGGCAAGGATGTTTAATAATTTAAACATAGGCACACGCCTGAGTTTTGGCTTTGGCATCGTGTTCATACTTTTCTGCACACTGACCATCTTTTCCATCAACCGTATGGAATACCTTGCCATCAATACAAGCCAAATTTACAACCACCCGCTTACTGTTAGTAATGCCGTGCTGAGAATCAATGCGCATATCGTCAAAATGCACCGCAGCATGAAAGATGTGGCCCTCGACGAAAACATTGCTCAAATCAACCGGGACGCCCAATTGGTTAATGCTTTTGAAACTGAGGTTTACGCAGATTTTGACATCATCAATAAATTGTTCCTTGGTGACAAAACGCTCTTTGATGCGGCTCGCCAGGCCTTTGTCTCCTGGAAACCAATCCGTGATGAAGTGACCGAACTGATGCGCGCCGGAAAAAGCCACGAAGCAGCGCGCATCACCAAGGGCAAGGGCGCACAACATGTGGCCAAAATTGAAAATGCTATGGATGTCCTTAACGTCTTTGCCCAAGGCAAGGCCGCTGAATTTCTCGGCAGTGCCGAGAGGACGACAAACCAGTCGATAACGACCATGTACCTGCTCCTTCTCTTCGTAGTGATAGGCATGATGGTGTTTACGATCTACCTGACCCGGAGCATCACACGCCCGATCGAAGCCCTCCGGTCTGCAAGTTTGGAGATAGGTAAAGGAAAATTCGATACGCAACTCAATATTGAGGCCGGTGGGGAGTTGGGAGAGCTTGCCACATCGGTTCGCAAGATGACCAGCAGCCTGAGCAAAGTAACCGCATCGCGTGACGCGTTAAACAAAGAGATTCTTATAGTGGCCCCCTGTTTTGAGACAGGCATTTAAGATGGTAGCCTACTGACGACGAGGGGCTGAATATGAGTAAAGCAAAGCGTAAGAATTTCACGAGTGAGTTTAAGGCCAAGGTGGCGATTGAGGCCCTCCGGGGCATCCATACTGTGAATGAGATAGGCCAGGAACGTGGCGTCCATCCAACGCAAGTCGGTACGTGGAAGAAGTCACTGCAAGATCAGGCTTCTACACTGTTTGATGCCAAACGTGGCCCAAAACGGATTGATCCATCAAGCACTCCAGAGCGGCTCTATGCTGAGATTGGCCGCCTGAAAATGGAGTTGGACTGGCTTAAAAAAAAGTCCGGGATCAGCCAGTGAATGAGCGCAAGCAATGGGTCAGCAGCAGCGAACCATTGCCCGTGACAC
>JAUZQI010000029.1 GCA_030951095.1 Mariprofundus sp.
TTTTGAAAGTGCAGAGACCTATTTGGATTTTTATTCTTCACCTCAATATATCGCACCAGCTGCTGTTATAATTGATAATAGAATGTCTGGCATGAGCGGCACCTGTCTGGTTAAGCAGATTCGTAAAGGGGCACCTTTTCAAAGAATAGTCATTACTACAGCAACACTGGGGGATATAAAAACTGCCAGAAAGGAATTATGCTATGAATTGCCCAAACCATTCAGGTATGAGCAATTACAGTTGCTGCTCCGAGCCTGTGCTTCATGCGCCAAATATAATTCATATTCTCCATGCGGTTGGACTCCGAAATGTTCATTTGGCTTACAGCATCCGTGTCCGTTTTATAAAGTGTAAATGACTGCCTGAAAAAGGGCGTGAAATCGCCACGATCTCCGATGCCCAGCATCGCAGGCACATGGCAGGCTTGCATCATCCCGAATAAGATGATGTGAGTAAGAAAGTAGGCACTTATAAATCAAGCACCAAGTTAACCTCGCTCAGTGAAATGCTTGAGTTCTGCTTTGTCGAAACGATAGGTATATTTGCGAAAGCCCATCTATTTTTACCACGGGCTATGTTAATTGCATTCATAGTTTGCAAACCCGTACGTTTCAGTGAGCGCCTCTATTGGCCGTGCCTAGTTCGTGGCGATTGACAGATTTCGACCATTTATCAGTCCCAGGATGCTATAAAAACTCAGAGTATCCCTATGAATTTCAGGCTTATGTTGGAAAAGACTAGCGCCCGTTTTTAACCGAAAGTTGACGTTAACGACAAAGGTTTATTCAGGCTTAAATGCGGTTTGTTAGTTGCTTTGGTTTGCTGGAAGGGGGCGACGTAGTAGTGTTGGTTGCGTAATGGTACTACCCGCCAAATAAGATTTCTGCGGGTGATATCCAGCTTTACCCTTTGCAGGAG
The DNA here is from genome assembly GCA_030951095.1 of Mariprofundus sp. Taxonomy (GTDB): domain Bacteria; phylum Pseudomonadota; class Zetaproteobacteria; order Mariprofundales; family Mariprofundaceae; genus Mariprofundus. The sequence continues at coordinate 920 of JAUZQI010000029.1, forward strand.
TTTTAATCATGCCCGAAAATGATCAATCCATGATTATTGAATCGATCAGGAAGAAACAGGAAAATATCGCAGTTGTTATCGGGGTCGTGTTTGCGCTGACGATGTGCGTCTACTTTTTTACCTATGCCATGCTGGTGGACAAGGGACTTTCGGGTGCGCTGTGGATAATGGGTCTTTCAAGTGTAGCCATGCTGTTGACGCTGATTAAGCTGAAACCCGTTTCATTCTTTTTTGCAAGGCTGTGGCTAGGGCGGAGAGAAGATTACAGGGATGCATTCTCCGTGATCGCTGCGACTAATGATTGACGTTTAATTCTATGGGGATGCTGAATGCATCAGCGTTTTCCTACCGGAGGTGAAGAAATGAACAATTCAATGAGCAAACGCATGAGAACAAAGCTATCCATTGCAGCGATATTGGTTGCAGGTCTGGCACTATCAACATCGGCTTTGGCCTGTGATGCCGCCGGCCCGAATACGCATGTGGGGCAGGTGCTCAGTGTTGACGGAAATCATTTCACCATTCGTGATGCCCAGACTGGCGGGCCAATCAGTTTCACAGCCGGTGAGAAAATGCAGAGTTCCATGCCAGCACCTGGCGATGCTGTTACCATCAAATACTCAGGGCATGAAAAAGAGTTGATTGCAGAATCAATCCATTAACCGTGTAATAATAGGTATTTATATGTATTAGTTCATGCACTGATCGAAACAAATGCAATGAACATCCATTGCATAAAAGCCGTAATCATAACCACATAAAAAAGGAGGCTCCATTTCGGGAGCCTCCTTTTTTTGTGATCGGATTAAGCCGATCAGTTTTTGGATTTATCCACGATCTTTTTAATCCATGGCATCATGCCACGCAGTTTGGCGCCGGTCACCTCAATCGGGTGAGCTGCATTCAAACGGCGATAAGCGGTCATGGAAGGGTAGTTGGTAGCACCTTCCACAATAAACTGTTTGGCATATTCACCGGTCTGGATATTGTGCAAGGCTTCACGCATCGCCCTGCGGGATTCATCGTTGATCACCTTGGGGCCGGTTACATACTCGCCATACTCCGCATTGTTGGAGATTGAGTAGTTCATGTTGGCGATACCGCCTTCATACATCAGATCCACAATCAGCTTTAACTCATGCATGCATTCAAAATATGCCATTTCAGGCGCATATCCTGCTTCGGTCAGGGTTTCGAAACCTGCTTTCACCAATTCAACCGCGCCACCGCACAAGACAGCCTGTTCACCGAACAGATCGGTTTCGGTTTCATCCTTAAATGTGGTTTCAATAATTCCGGTACGACCGCCGCCGATGGCCGAAGCGTAGGAAAGGGCAGTCGCTTTAGCGTTTCCGCTGGCATCCTGGTACATGGCAATCAAATCAGGGATGCCACCACCGTTGACGAATTCGTTGCGAACCGTGTGGCCCGGTGCTTTTGGTGCAATCATGATGACATCCAGGTCAGCACGCGGTACAACCTGATTATAGTGAATAGCAAAACCGTGCGCGAAAGCCAGTGTAGCGCCTTCTTTCAGGTTGGGAACCAGTTCGTTTTTGTACAGGTCGGACTGAAACTCATCGGGAGTCAGAACCATCACCAGATCAGCTCCTGCAGTCGCTTCAGCTACACTGGCAACCTTCAGACCACAGGCTTCAGCTTTGGCGATAGATGCGGAACCGGCGCGCAGGCCAACTGTGACATCAACGCCTGAATCCTTCAGGTTATTGGCATGGGCATGACCCTGAGAGCCGTAACCTAGGATGGCAACTTTGGTGTTCTTGATAATAGAAAGGTCGGCGTCCTTATCGTAATAGACGTTTAAAGCCATGGGTCATTCTCCTGTACATTGTGAATTGAATATCAAAAGGTGGCGCAGCATATACGCTCCCTGGCCAAAGTTCATCTGTTTTGACTTTGCCGGGTGAACTCTGAATCATCTGTGGTGCGTAGTTTTTAATCTAATCGTTGCTGAAAACCGTTCCGACACCTTCATCGGTAAAGATTTCCAGCAGCAGGGCGTGTGGCACCCGGCCATCAATAATATGGGCCTGACCGACGCCGGATACGACAGCATCCAGACAACACTGCGCTTTGGGAATCATGCCGCCGGCAATCGTACCATCATCAATCAGGGCCCGGGTTTCAGTCATGTTTAATTGTGAACACAGTTGCTTATCCTGATCCAGTACACCAGTCACATCGGTCAATAAAATAAGTTTGGATGCACCGAGAGCGCTGGCAATGGCACCGGCCACCAGATCAGCATTGATATTGTAGCTTACCCCTTCGCTCTTGTGATAACCGACAGGCGCGATAACCGGCACAAAACGATCATCTTCCAGTACTTTGAGTATCTCCGTGTTAATCGCATGCACTTTGCCGACGTGGCCGAGATCTATGATTTCAGGCACATCCAGTTCCGGAGCACTTTTCTCTATGTGCATTTTCCGGGCACAGATTAAACCACCATCTTTGCCGGACAGGCCGACAGCTTTACCACCTGCCTTGTTGATATTACCGACAATCTCCTTGTTCACCAGCCCGGCCAGCACCATCTCGACAATATCCATCGTTTCACTGTCGGTAACCCGCATGCCGTCAATGAATTTTGCTTCCTTGCCGATTTTGGCCAAATGCCGGCCAATCTGAGGGCCACCGCCGTGTACGACTACCGGGTTGATTCCGACCTGTTTAAGCAGTGTAATATCGGTGGCAAAACTGGCTTTCAGTTCATCTTCGACCATGGCATTTCCGCCGTATTTGATGACGATGGTTTGATCAGCGAATCGTTGTAAATAGGGCAGGGCCTCAACCAGCGTTCCTGCCCGGGCTCCCGAATGTTTCATTCGTCCATCTCGGCAAGCGGTACGGTTTTCCGATGATGATCCGGTTCACAATCCAGCAAAACCGACCACAACCAGATCAAGCCGCAGGCAGCCAGAGTAATTCCCAGGCTCAGGAACAGCCGGGGATCATTCGGATCATGCAGTTGCATACCGAGCGGAATCAATACAATGAGTGCTATAGCAATTACGCTCAACCGCGTCCAGCTCAGGCTCTGCCGGAACAGTACGCTGGCCGCACCCGGAACGGAAAGTAATGCGTAGAGGGTAACGATAATCCAGTGATTTTCGAAATTAACCGATGATAGCAGCGACCAAAGGCCTTCATTGCCGCTTAAGCGTAGCTCAAGCATAGCGCCGATAACAATAATAATCAGAGCCGAAGTACTCCAAGCCACCCATCCCAGCCATGGCTTGTTGCGAACAGCGTGATTTGTCCACATGCCATTGCCGACAACATACATCAGCGCAGCATAAGTCATACCCCAGGGGGCAAATGTGAATTCAATGTGCATAAATAAAACCCTTTGAGCCACTTGCAAAAGTCGTGAATGGCGATTTACTTCTCAGCTCCGGTGCATTATCGAACTGGAATCTCGGAGAATGGAGCCACCATGCTCCTCATTCCATTCCAAAAATGCACTCGACGTGGGATTGCAACTCATCCACGCAGACTTTTGCAAGTGGCTCCTTTATCTCAATAATTTCTATTTGTGCCGAAAGTCTAACGGGGATGAGCATTGAAATCACGCAGCATAGTATTCGGTTGGAAGCCAATGGGTACCGGTTTGCCAATTGGGCGGATGCTGGCGTGATATTTTCAGTTGTTTTGCAAGTGAACTGGCGTTAGAAAGCTGCCATGCGATTGATAGCCTTTTTTTTGTTTTTTTTCTTAACATCCATACAGGTATTTGCAGCTGAATTTGACATTTATCAATCTGATTATCGTCCTCTTCAACTGGCCCTGGTGGTTGATACAGAAAATGCTGCTGATGCGGATCAGCGTATGCTGTATCAGGTGATAGCAAATGATTTGTCATCCAGCCAGTCATTCAAGACGATTGACCCGATGGCGTTTATTGCTTCTCCCGAAGATAACCGACAACAGGTTGATTATGGCGACTGGCGAATTATCGGTGCCGATATTCTTGCCCTGTGTCATCTGCGCACATCTGATACGAGATTGCTGGTTGATATCCAGGTGCACGATCCATTCAGAAATAAACAGCTGGTTTCTCTGACTGTAGAAGGTTCTAAATCGGGGTTGCGTATATTAGCCCACCGTGTTGCCAATCAGATTTACAGAGCTTCTCTTGGTATTTCCGGTTATTTTACCAGCCACCTTCTTTATGTTAAAAAACAGGGGGATTCATCGGATCTGGTCTACATGGATCAGGATGGTGCCAGCCGACAAAGTATAGGTAAAAACTTTACACTG
>JAUZQI010000003.1 GCA_030951095.1 Mariprofundus sp.
GGTGGAATTGGTAGACACGCTGGATTCAAAATCAAGTGGCTTCACGGCCGTGCCGGTTCGAGTCCGGCCTCCGGTACCAACAAGAAAGAGGGACGTGACATTCAGTCACGTCCCTCTTTCGCGTTAGGCCTGTGCTTTTATGAAAATGGCCCGACTTAGTGTCACGTCCCTCTCTCGCATTAAGTTCCTGTAACAGAAGCTCTGACAACAAGCGTACTACAAAATTCCCAACGTTAAAAAGCAGCAGCTAAAAACACACAAATGCCGCATTGCGTCGCACCAATTATGACAAGTCAGAGATTTATTCCCACGATGTCCATCATTAACTGTTTCGGAATCATGGCCCAACCCTCTAAATAATGAACCCCGAATCTGATGACCTGTTCTTGCAACAAACAACTTCCTGATACTGCATTTGAGGCCATCCACTCAATTTACCTTTGCCTTCGAGTCTTTGCGCCCTAAGATAGGACTTGATGAGCAAAAAACCTTCGATGAAACAGCAACTGAGTCATATGCTGGAAATGGATGTGGCGGATATCGCCAGCCTGCCGGCACTGTATCGACACAGCACGCATTTGCTGCGTTTTTCATATCGGGTTATTGAGCGTTTTATTATTGATAAATGCATTCAGCGCGCATCGGCACTGGCCTATGCCTCCCTGCTTGCCATTGTGCCAATGGTAGCGCTCGGTTTTTCGGTATTCAGCAGTTTTCAGGCTTTCGATACTTTTGCAGGCAGTGCCCGTGACACCCTGCTGCAATATCTGTTACCGACCAGTCAGCAGGTCGTACAGAATTACCTGGGTTCTGTTGCCGATAAAACGACCGCGCTATCCGTATTCGGCATAATTGGCCTGCTGTTTACCGCCACTGCCCTGCTCAACACCATTGAAGAGGCTTTCAACGATATATGGCGTATTACACGCACCCGAGCATGGTTATCCAAATTCATGACATTCTGGGCAACCCTGACACTGGCTCCGATCCTGATTGGCGCATCCATCACTATCACCTCTTACTTCACAGCATTGCCCATCATCAGGCAGGTCGCTGAAGGTGCCACGTATATCGGCCAAACACCTTTTCTGGTACCGTGGCTAATGTCATCGCTTGCCATGGCAACATTGTATACTGTACTCCCCAACACCTCTGTCCCCTTTCGGTATGCAGCCGTTGGCGGCCTGGTTGCAGGCGCACTGTTTGAATGGGCCAAGTTCGGCTTTGCATTTTATGTCACCGAGGTAGCCAATTACGAAAAATTATACGGTGCACTGTCCACCCTGCCGATTTTTCTGATCTGGCTCTATTTGATCTGGGTGATTGTGCTGATCGGATCGGAAATAGCTTTTTGCCTGCAACACCCTGAGCAATCACATCGCAAACACAGCTCATTTCTCAAACCCGGTGTGCAGCAATTCTACGCCCATTTGATTCTGCTGCGTGCCGCGCAGTGTGTGAATGGGGGGAAAACACTGACCATGGCCAATTTGATCGAGGAAACCAACATTCCCGACAATATTATGCAAGAGTGGCTGGATCGGTTATGCACCTTGGAACTGCTGCGGTTGACCTATGATCAGGATGGACAAGCCGCATGGCTGCCCGCTTTTGATGCCAACAGTATGACGTTGAGCGAAATACACCACCGGCTTAACAGCGACCCGATGAAAGTTCCACATCACTGGCAGGAGACATCGCTGGGGCGGCAGTTGCTGGGAATGTATTACCGCATGGAACGCGAACAGGGCAAGGTTTTATCCACCATCAGCGTACGTGAAATGCTTGAGAAAGAGAATGAAGAAATAAGCGCAAGAGATGAATTATTAAAGGATTATGATAAGTGAAACAAGTTCGTTTAATGATTACCGCATCAGAACACGATGCGGATATGCTGTATGTCAGCAAAATGTTTGTGCCCGATGCATTCATCGCCATAGAACTGAACGACAGCTGGCATGGATTATTATCACCTCTCGAAGTTGATCGCGCCCGCAAGAATTCCGGCTTTGATGAAGTGCATCTTGATACCCCATGGCGACAGGCAGCCGAAAATAAATCAAGAACCGGACTCGCTGCCATCGCCGCAGCATTTCTGGAGGCCCATCAAGCCAACCGAATTTTCGTGCCACCCCATTTCCCTCTTGGCTTTGCTGAACAACTGCGAAGCTGGGGTTTTGAAGTAACGCCGGTAGAAGGTGCTTTTTTCCCTGCAAGAGCAATCAAGAATGAATATGAAATTCGCTGCCTTACACAGGCTGAACAACTAACCAGAAAAGCCATGCAACAGGCCGAACACTATCTGTCCGTATGCAGCATTGGCGATGATTGTATTCTGCGTGATGCTGAGTCTGGCAAAAAAGTGAAATCCGCCGATGTACGGTGTGCCATTGAAACGTTTCTGATCAGCAAGGGTGCGATGCCTGCCCACACCATTGTCGCCTGCGGCAAGGAAGGTGCTGACCCGCACAACATCGGCCATGGTTATATTCGCGCACATCAAACTATTATCATCGATATTTTTCCTCGCGTTCTGGCAACCGGTTACTGGGGAGATATGACCCGTACTTATGTCAAAGGTAATGCCAGCCCCGAGATCAAAAAGCTCTATCAAACCGTACGTGAAGGTCAGGACATCGGTCTGTCGATGGTTGCTGATGGCGTGGATGGTTCACATATTCACAGGGCCATCACGGGGCATTTCGACAAGATGGGTTATCCGACAAAAATGCTGCGGGGCAAGCAAACTGGCTTTTTCCACGGCACCGGCCATGGTGTCGGTCTGGAAATTCATGAGGCTCCGCGCATTTCGACAAAAAGTGATATGTTACAGGCCGGTCAGGTCGTAACTGTTGAACCCGGTCTCTATTATCCGGGCCTGGGTGG
>JAUZQI010000030.1 GCA_030951095.1 Mariprofundus sp.
CCATGTCGCGCTTGCATAATGAAGAACTGGCGCAGGATATGCTGCAGGAGACCCTCCTGGCCGGTTGGAAGGGATATGATAAATTTGCAGGACAATCATCTATACGAACCTGGCTGGTTGGTATCCTGAAACATAAAATCATTGATTATATTCGCCGTGAAATTCGCAGTCGAAATCTGAAAAATGCGGTTGAATCCGATCCCACCTCGGCTTTCTTCAATGCCAATGGTAGCTGGAGCGAAGCGCCCAATGCATGGAAAGAAAACCCTGAAAACCTTTGCAATAATGAACAGTTTCATAAAACACTGGAATCATGTATCAGTAAGTTACCGGAAAAACAGCAGCTTGTGTTTCGCATGCGTGATCTTGTAGGAGAAGATACCCCAACAGTTTGTAAGTGTTGTGGCATAACTTCGACCCACCTGCACGTACTGCTGCACAGAGCTCGATTGACTCTCCGAAAATGCCTGAACATGCACTGGTTTGAAAAAGGAACTGATTCATGAAGCAAGCCTGCCATTATGCCAGCCGTCTGGCATCCGATAGTCTGGATCGTCCACTTAGCTTGTGGGAACGGATAAGACTGAAACTGCATTTATCGATGTGCGGCAACTGTCAGAACTGCGATAATAACCTGAAATTAATGCGACAAATCAATGAGCTGATGCGCATCAATGACTACGGTCATAGTCGCCTGTCCGAGCAACAACTAAAGTATTTACATCAGGCACTGGACGCTGACAAAACAGCATAATAAAGGAGCTACTTGCAAAAGTCGTGAGCGGCAGGAACCGAGAGTCAAATCAAAAACGTCAGCACTTGAGTTGTAAGAAAAAAATTTATTTTTCTCTTTTTGCCCTGATTTAGCGCGGGATGCAATAAATCAGCTCCTCCTTAACTAACCCTTGCCGGCAAAGCTACACTCCAGATATGAAATCCACCGGTTCTACTTTTGACCTGATGCTTTTTACTCTCTTCCTTGCTTACCTTGCGATCCGAATGAAAATAAATTCTGCCATTATTAGAAACGCTCGGGGCACCATCTTTGGCAGGATTCTGTGTCAACCGGGTCAAACCACGACCATCGTGACCGATGAGCCATATATCCCAGTTTATCTTGCCGGACTTAGGTGTATCCGCCCTGGTTTGATCCCCCATAAAACCATTGCCCCTGTTTGATGTAAAGGCAATCCACTTGCTATCCGGACTCCAGGTTGGCTGAACATCAATATTTCTACCTTCCGTTAATTGAACCAGACCGGAGCCATCAACATTCATCATAAACAAATGCCAGTTACGTCCAGCCTGCATGGAAAAAACCAGCCGCATGCCATTCGGTGACAGGGAGGGATTTATGCCTGCTGTGAGCTCAAATTCAGCGCCATCTTCGTTGATATAAACCATATATGGTTGCTTGCCCCGCGTTTCCCAGTTATCAAAGCCAGGGCTGGAAGTTTTATGGCTTGATGGCCTCATTCGTTTCGAGTCTGTACGCAGACGAACGGCAATGACACCGCCATTATCAAGTACCACAGGGCTTGACAGTTCACCGTCCAGACGCTGATAACGTCGAGTAATGCCGCCTGCCACCGGCTTTTCCCACACTCCCAGACTGTCAGCTCGATATGACAAAAAAGTTACGGCATCATTACCATGCCAGCCTATCGAACCAAGCACCAGAGGGTCATGCTCACTCACGATATTGACCGGATCACCATTTTCAATCAGGCGACGTGTAATCACGGGCTTGCGGCTTTTACCGGAAATAACCAGTAGATATTTTCCATCCGGAGAAACATGGGGATACATCTCGCTTTCACCGTGTTCAAGGGTAAGCAGTTCAGCCATATCCGTTTCACCATCATCAGAATGCTGGCTAATGCGAGATGGCAGTGTTGTATCATGCAACCAGTCCATTAAATCCTGAGCCTGCAATGATGGCGAAAGTGCCAGCATTGCAGCTGTCAGCCATAAAGCCCCGTACATTATAATAGCCTGCTCATTATTTCTTTTAGATCAATTTAACTTGAGTTGCCAGATATTCCAGCCGGAAATTGTACCCATTTGCGGCTTGCCGGGGTTGCGATCAGAATGGAAAAGAACGGTATTGCCATCCAGCCATGCGGGCCCACCATCAACGGCACTGCGAGCATTGGTTAACCGTGTAATCAGGAAGCTTTTCATGTCCATCGTATAAATAGATGTCTTTGTCACTGAGCCATCATAATCGCGGTTGGAAACAAACAGTATCTTGCTACCGTCAGGGCTGAATTGCGGCTCAAAATCACCAAATTTGGAGTCTGTCAATTGTACCAGCTCACTGCCATCAACGGTCTGCATCCACAAATCGTAATTACCGTTGGTTTCACGCACGAAAACCACCTTGCGACCATCCGGTGAAAGCGTCCCGTCAAATGCATTCGGAATCATATTCAATTGCACCGTCTTACGGTTATACACATACAATACCGGTGGATTAAATTTGTTTTTATTACCTGTTTTTGTAGCCGCATATCCCTGTTTATGCATAAAATTATTCGAATCATAAGTGCGCCACAACTGACCGACCAGTTCGACATACGGGTGTTTATCAAATTCGTTGAGCAATTCATTCTGACGCAATTTCTGCAACGTAGTATCATAACACCAAACGTTACCGTCCGGCGTGGCATTCAAATGGTAGGGTGGCACATTGCCACGAAACCCGCCCATTTGGCCGATAGCAGCATAACTTTCACCATATCCGAGCCACATCCATGCACTGAGCGGCCCGGTTCTGTTACTGACAAATCCGACCGAACCATCCTTTACAGCCACGCCAAAACGAATGGCTTCGCGAACGACCATAACATTTACCGGTCGGGATGTTGCGTTGGGGGAATTTTTTGATACACGCTCAACACGAAATTCACCATCGCGATAAGTATCGAACACCATAAAATCTCCAGCCACTGACGGGTAAACACTATCTACCCCTTTTTTTACAAGCAATGGAGAAACCGGATATAATGGCTCTTTGGCGGAATGACTATTGTAACTTGCCGACCACGCTGGCGGTGCCATGAGTAGCAGGGCGGATATGCCCATCCATAACAGCTTTGCTTTCATCAACTTCTCCTCTGAATCCGTCATTTAGCCGCCATGCATTGTTCCGTTTATCGGCGGCGTTTAAAAACGCGGCAAGTATGCATGTAACAATTCTGTAATCTTTGTGATTTACATCACAAGTGAACCACTTTTAATCATGGTTTCACAAGCAGAAAAAAATGGCAGGTCATGCGCAATCACGATGTTTCGAGTAAAACGTCATGATCTATAATAACATGCCTATTCCTTCCTGTGCTCCTTATAATAATTGATCAGAGCATTTGTAGATGAATCATGCCCTTTCACATCCGCATAATCATCCAGCTCCGGCAAAATCTTTCTAGCCAGCTGTTTGCCCAACTCCACACCCCATTGATCAAAAGCGTTCACGTCCCAGACAATGCTCTGTACGAAAGTTTTATGTTCATACATGGCAATCAGACTGCCCAATGCATGTGGCGTCAACTTCTGAAATAAAATTGAATTCGTCGGTTTATTGCCGGGAAATACTTTATGCGGAACCAGCGCCTCGAGTTCCTCATCCTTTAACCCGTCTGCTTCAAGTTCAGCACGCACCTCATCTTCAGTTTTACCCAGCATCAATGCCTCAGCCTGGGCAAAAAAGTTGGATAAAAGCATCGGATGGTGACGACCGACAGGGTTTTTTGTCTCGACCGGGGCAAGAAAATCACAGGGAACCAGTTTCGTGCCCTGATGAATCAGCTGATAAAAAGCGTGTTGGCCGTTCGTACCGGGCTCTCCCCAGATAATTGGGCCCGTGGAATAATCAACCCGCACACCTGCATGCGTCACCCGCTTGCCGTTACTCTCCATATCCCCCTGTTGAAAATAAGCAGGGAAGCGATGCATATACTGATCATAAGGCAGCAGTGCATGCGAATCTGCATCAAAGAAATTATTATACCAGATGCCCAGCATAGCTAAAATTACCGGTACATTTTCTTCCAGAGGAGCCGAACGGAAATGTTCATCCATATCATGGGCACCAGCGAGCAGGTCTTCAAAATTGTCCATACCGATATACAGAGCAATCGACAAACCCACGGCACTCCACAATGAATATCGGCCACCCACCCAGTCCCAGAATTCAAACATATTGGCTGGATCAATCCCGAAAGCAGACACCGCTTTGGCATTGGTCGACACGGCAACAAAATGTTTGGCCACAGCAGTCTTGGTGCCGCCACGGGTCAAAAACCAATCGCGCGCCGTACGGGCATTGGTAATGGTTTCCTGCGTTGTAAAGGTTTTGGATACAATCACAAACAATGTTGTTTCACGATGCAAATGACGCAACGTTTCAACCATATGCGTCCCATCGACATTGGAAACAAAATGCATGTGCAATTTATCACGGCCATATGGCGTCAGCGCTTCTGTGACCATAACCGGGCCGAGATCTGAGCCGCCAATACCGATATTAACAATGTCGGTAATCGCTTTACCTGTACTCCCCTTCCATGAACCGGATCGAACTGCCTCGGTAAACCCGCGCATCTGCTCCAGCACCCTGTTTACATCCGGCATCACATCTTTGCCATCCACAACAATAGGACGATTGGCTCGGTTACGCAGTGCCGTGTGCAGCACCGAACGTTTTTCTGTGTTGTTGATCTTTTCACCGTTAAGCAAGCGCTCAGTCCAGCCGCTCACATCACGTGCCCGAGCGAGGTCGAACAACATTTTTTTTGTCTCTTCGGTAATAATATTTTTGGAGTAATCCACCAACATATCGCCAACTTGAATCGAGTTGTGTTTGAATCGATCCGAATCAGCAGCAAACAGATCCCGCATATGCACCTGTTTCATTGTTTCAGCATGAGTTTCCAATTTTTTCCATTCAGACAACCGTGTCAGATCAGACACCATTCCCTCCCCTTTTTTTTATTTTAAAACGAAACTTCTGTCCCAAAAAAAACTATACGCAATGCAAAAGGTTACCTGTGTATACGAAAAATACCAAGTGTCATCTGACCTTTTCAGATATGAGTCGGGTTGTGCTAGTCTTGCCGACCATGGAATAGGGAGAAAAAACATGGCCGGACTCAATATCGTATTTATTGCTTCAGAAGCATCGCCGTTGGCCAAAACAGGTGGGCTTGCAGATGTTGCCGGTTCCTTGCCGCATGCTCTGCAACATCTTGGACATTCGGTTACAGTCATCATGCCATTCTATCGGCGGCATATTTCGTCCTCAGGTATCCACACAACTGATCTGGACACCAGTATCGAAATGTGGGCCGATGACATCGAACGACAATGCCCCCTGCATGAAGCTATCGTGGATGGACTCCATTTCATCCTCATTGAACAAGATGATTTATATGATCGCGAGGGCCTATACGGCCCCTCCGGTGGTGCCTACGAAGATAACCTGCTGCGTTTCCTGCTATTTGACAGGGTGGCTTTGGAAGCAGCCGCACAACTCGGTAACGCGGTAGATATCCTGCATTGCCATGACTGGCAGACCGGCATGATTCCCTTACTGCTGCAAACACAGTATCAGCATCATCCATCCATCGCCTCGGCACGCTGCGTATTTACCATTCACAACCTCGCCTATCAGGGCGTATTCGGAGCCGGCTGGATTCACCGCCTTGGAATGCCCAGCCACCATTTTCATCCCGGTGGCTTTGAATTCCACGATCAAATTAATTGTATGAAAGCGGGTATTGGTTCGGCTCATGCAGTTACCACCGTCAGCCCATCCTACGCAGAAGAAGTTCTGACTCCGGAATACGGTTGCCATCTGGATGGGTTCTTGCACAACCACAGTTCGAAACTATCAGGCATCGTCAATGGTTTGAATATTAATGAATGGGATCCTATCAAAGATTCACATATCGTCGCCAATTATGGTGCCGGTAAAATTGCCGGTAAGAAAAAATGTAAAACCGCATTACAGCAGCAATGCGGTCTAACAGTATCTGCTGATACGCCGTTGATGGTTTTAATCTCTCGGCTGGCGGAACAAAAAGGCATTGACCTGCTTCTGGAAAATGCCAAGTACTGGATTGATCGCGGTTACCAACTGGTGGTGCTGGGCTCCGGCGATAGCCATTGTGAAAAAATGCTACATCATCTGGCCAATAGCCATCCAGCCAACATGTATTTCTGGCGTGGATTCAATGAATCGCTGGCTCGACAGATATACGCCGGAGGTGACATCTTCCTCATGCCATCGCGTTTCGAACCCTGTGGTTTGGGTCAATTGATGGCCATGCGTTACGGTACGATTCCAGTCGTACGTGCTACAGGCGGCCTCAAAGATACGGTGATTGATCATGCCGCTCACCCGACCACATCAACCGGATTTCATTTTATCAAAGAGAGTCCGCTGGACTTTGATGCAGCAGTCGAACAGGCCATTGACGTGTATCGTCAACCGCGCAAGTGGTCGGCAATTCGCAACCGCGCCCTGAAACGCAACTCGTCATGGGAAGCCTCGGCCGCTGATTACGTGAATCTTTACCGACAATTACTGGAGTCATGAGCAATGTCATCGCTGCCGATATCGGCGGCACCAATATCCGACTGGCCATTGTTGATTCGCAGGGTCAAGTCATGGCCGAATCAAGACTCAAGGCTGATTTAAGCCGGCATGGAGAACGATCACAAGCAACCGCAGAAACACATGTGATCAAGGCATTGGCCAAAGCCATTAAACCCTTTGCCAGCCAATACAGTGTCAATAGCTTGGGAATGGGGTTTCCCGGCTTTTTTCATGGTCGAAGTGGTCTGTTAGCGAGCTCCCCAAATCTTCCCCTGTTGCAGAATTTCGCATTGGCCGAAAGGCTCTCCGACACACTGGATATGGGTGTTACCGTTGAAAATGATGCGCTGTGCGCTGCTATCGGCGAACAAAAATATGGTGCAGGACAAGGTCGTTCCAATCTGTTGCATATCACTCTCGGCACCGGTATCGGCAGCGGCCTTATCCTCAACAATGCCCCCTATTCCGGTGAACACGGCATGGCCATGGAATTCGGTCATCTGTGCATCGAACACCACGATGGTCGCCTGTGCGGCTGCGGTAATCACGGTTGTGTCGAAGCCTATGCTTCGGCTACCGCGCTGATGAAACGGTTTACCGAGATATGTCAGTGTGAAATTACCGATGCCAAATCCATTTTCGAGCAGGCGCGACAAGGCCATGCATGTGCTGTCACCATCACCAATGAAGCCGGCATGTATCTGGGCATGGCCATTGCCGAGGCAGTGAAATTACTTGATGTCATCACCATCACCATCAGTGGTGGCCTGAGTGGCGGCTGGGATATCCTCTATCCTGCCCTGAAGCGTGAACTGGACAATAACCTGATTCCACCGCTCAAAGGCAAGGTTGATGTGCTGCGCTCCAGGCTGGATGACAACGCCGGCCTGCTCGGTGCTGCAACCATTGCCAGAAGTGCCTGACTCGCCTATTGCGTTCATCCTGCAATATTTCCATCGATCCCTTACAAATTATCGAAGGCATCATCATGTTACCCTTCCATTTCGGTTTTTTTATGTTTGGGGCAGTATTGTTGTGCTCGTCAACCATGGCTTTGTCCGTATAGATGTATTGATAAATGCTTTCGTGGCTCACGCTCTGGTTCCCTTCGAGAGCAAGACGGCCACATATTTGCTCGGGGCTGAACTCTTGGCGAGTCAGCATATCCACGCGGCCCCAGGTTAGCGTAGTAATGCGGTTGGATACCTTGTCTCTCCGGCGCTGCATGGCTTTCTCTTGCGCTTGTGTGGAACGATAGCCACGCTGCCCTGTATTGCGCTTCAACTCGCTGCAAATCGTGCTTGAGTGGCAGCCAATTTGATTCGCAATATTTCATTGCTTCACGCCCGCTTTCTTCAGGGCATAGATTTCGATACGATCTTCCTCGGTAAGCTGTGTGTAGATCATTGTCGTGCTCCTTTGATGAGTGGTGTTTGATAAGGGCAAGGCTGCTACCGCAGCTTGCCAGCTCAAACCATTCATAAAATTGCATTTACAATTTGAATTCAGGTGATGTACTCAGCTTTAATGATTGCGTTTATTAGGATCATAATGGCCATGCAACTGTTCCACTTCATTGGTAGTTAAACCAAGCAGGAAGAAATTCTCATCCCCGACTTCTTCAAGAATCTCGATATTAGCACCATCCAGCACCATTCATCATGAACGCCATATTGCCGGTGCCAAACCCTATCCATTATTAACAATGTATAGAGCTACTTGCAAAAGTCTGGGTGGATAAGGTGCAATCCCACTTTGAGTGGATTTTCAGGCTGGATTGAAAGGTATGGTGGTTCCATGCCTCGAAGATTCAGCTTGGAAATACGCCGAAGTG
>JAUZQI010000031.1 GCA_030951095.1 Mariprofundus sp.
CTTCTGCTCTACCACGGCAGTCAGTCGGGCTGTCATTATTTCAATCGGTCGCTGCAAAATATGACCGTAGGCTTGACTGTGCGCATGCTCAAAACGTTGCTGCAATTTTTGCTGCATGTTTTCTTCATCATCGTCATACATATCAATTGTAATATGAAAACCCTGCCCGGCATAACGTATATCCACCCGTCGCTCGAAAGTCAGCGCAAGACCTTGCATGCTTGTTGCTGCCTCACGCTCCAACTCGGCAAACAAAGCAGATAATGTATTCACCGTAGCATCGTCACCCAGCAACAACCGCCGTGTTCTGGAGAACTGTCCCTGTTGCCGCCCTGCCAACATTCCAAGGGCAGAGAATGCACCGCTGGCAACTGGAAAAATCACCTTATCCATACCCAACTTCTCAGCCAGTGCACAGGCATGCAAGCCGCCCGCCCCACCAAAACAAAGCAACGAAAATTCAGCCGGATTTACGCCTCGCTCAACCGATACCACACGCAATGCACCGGCCATATGTTCTTCAGCAATACGGACGACGGCCTCAGCTGCCTGTATGCTCGTCAATCCTATTTTTCCGCCGAATTTCTCAAAAGTCTGGCGGGCAGCAGCAACATCAAGCGACATACTACCACCCAGCTTTGCCGTTGCAGGAATACGGCCGATTACCAAATTCGCATCCGTGACCGTAGGCAGGCATCCGCCTAGTCCATAACAGGCTGGCCCGGGTTGGGCTCCAGCTGATTCAGGGCCGACCTGCGGCAAACCGGCCGCATCGATCCAGCATAACGAACCGCCGCCCGCACCAATGGTATGGATATCCAGCATTGCCAGCGCAACCGGAATACCCGCAACAGAGCCTTCTGTCGTCATAGCCGGCGCACCATCGAGCAGTGCCACATCCGTGCTGGTACCGCCCATATCAAGCGTTATCAGTTTCTTCACGCCTGTCTGGCGACCAATCTCCTGAGCTGCAACCAGCCCGCCGGCCGGGCCGGACAGGATCAAACGCACAGCCTGCTTTCCTGCAACATCGGCATTCATCACGCCACCTGCCGAATGCATGACAAACAGATGTTTGGGAACAAGCTTGCTCTCCAGTCGTCTGAGATAACGTTGCACCAGCGGGCCGACATAGGCATTGAGAAATGTTGTTGCACCGCGTTCATATTCACGGTATTCCGGCAATACCTGATGGGAGAGCGAGATAAACACATCCTGGCGTGTTTCCTTTGCCAAAAGCTGTTCATGAACAGGGTTGAGAAAAGAAAACAATAGACAAACAGCCACAGCATCATAACCGCCCTGCTCAATCTTTTGATTCAAAAGATGTCCGGCGTTCGAATCCAGATGTACAAGCTCCTGCCCGTCTGCACTCAGTCGACAGGGAACCCCCATACAATCCTCATGACTGATCCACGGAGCCTTCGGCTCAGGTATCAGGTCATACAATTCACCCCGGGTTTGCCTGCCAATGATCAACACATCTTCCAGACCGTTGTTGGCTACAAACAGGGTGCGCGCGCCTTTGTGTTCCAGAATAGCATTGGTAGCCACTGTCGAGCCGTGGACAAGATGAAGGGCTGAAGCATCAAGGCCAAGATCGCGAATTCCCTGTTCTATGGCCCGCGATGGATCATCCGATGTCGATAACACCTTATGAAAACGTAACTTCTGCCCGTCAAAAAGCACAAAATCAGTAAATGTACCGCCTGTATCTACACCCAAAAACATGGCTGGATAGTAACTTCTTCTGATATATTTACAGCGTCAAAAAAAGGCCGGGATCAATGATCCGACCTTTTTTAGCTATTAATAGAGAAATTAATAGCTCTTGCGAAATTGGGTGGCATGGCATTTTGGACAAGGAGGCACACGCCCCGTTTTCTTAAAATGCAACTCATGTTCGCAAGCCACACAGGTTAACGTGCCGGCACTGGTGACTTCACCGGAACGGCAGGAAATTGCCTGCTGGGTTTTTTCAGCCACAGATGACAATGCACTGCCGGCCATATTCAGCAGGGATGACAATGACGCCATTGCACCGGCACTTACACGTGATGGATTAAGCTTTTCTTTCGCCTCATGGCGCATCGCCTCTGCCATTTGGGACAGATCACGCTCCATGAATGCTTTAAGATTCTTTCCCTGGGCTTCTGAAAACGCGCCGGCTGTGGTCAATTGCTGGCGCGCCTTTTCCATGGCAATAGCAGCAAATTCGGCGCTTTTTTCTGCCCCGGATTCGAACAGCTCCCTGAACTTTGCAGCCAGTTCATCATACTGATCAGCTGCACTGTCCGTATCTTTCGCATCTGAAGCCATATGTTCAATCACTACATCACCGTATTCAGATGTCGAAAGTTTGGTTGCGCCTTCCATCAAGCGATGGAAATCATAGGTAACCATCTTGGCCGCAATAGCTCCGTTAATACCCTTCACGACCAAATCTGCTGCCTCCGGCCAACCCATATAACGCAGCATCATCTCGCCTGAAAGCGTCATTGAAGACGGATTGACCATATTTTTACCGGCATACTTCGGTGCTGTGCCATGGGTCGCTTCAAATATCGCATGACCACTGGTGTAGTTGATATTGGCACCCGGTGCAATTCCTATTCCACCGACCTGAGCCGCCAGCGCATCGGAGAGGTAATCGCCATTAAGGTTCAGTGTTGCAATCACATCAAATTCTGTGGGGCGTGTCAGCACCTGCTGCAAGGCAATATCGGCAATGGCATCCTTGATTACGATACCATTTGGCAATTTGCACCATGGCCCGCCATCAATTTCTTCGGCACCAAATTCCTTTTTAGCCAGTTCATAGCCCCAATTGCGGAAACCGCCTTCGGTGAACTTCATGATGTTGCCTTTATGTACCAGCGTCACACTCTTCAACTCGTTATCGATTGCATACTGGATGGCCGCACGCACCAGACGTTCAGTACCCTCTCTTGATACCGGCTTAATCCCAATACCGGAACTGTCGGGAAAACGAATTTTCGTCACGCCCATCTCATTTTGCAGAAAATCGATCACTTTCTTCACTTCATCGCTGCCTTCAGGCCATTCGATCCCGGCATAGATATCCTCGGTATTTTCACGGAATATAGCCATATCAACCAGTTCAGGGCGTTTCACCGGCGAAGGTACACCTGCAAAATGTTTCACCGGACGCAGACACACATATAGATCCAGCGTCTGACGAATGGCTACATTTAATGAACCCATGCCGCCGCCAATCGGGGTAGTCAACGGGCCTTTCAATCCAACAGGGTATTCCCGCATTGCTTCCAGTGATTCCTGCGGCAACCATGCGTCATCAGTCTGACCATAGAGATTCCATGCTTTTTCGCCAGCAAACACCTCCATCCAGGAAATACTGCGCTGCCCGCTATAAGCCTTTTCAACAGCTGCATCGAGAATTGCCCGGGTCGCTTTCCAAATATCGGGCCCAATACCATCACCCTCGATAAATGTTACAATAGGATGATCGGAAATTTGAAGCTTTCCATCCTCGCCCATCGTAATTTTGTCACCGCTTTCCGGCACGCATATGTTTTCAAATGCCATGATAAACCTCGTTTGTCAGGATTTAATGTGATCTGGATTTTTCGGGGTGTGTGCCCTGCTTGATTCGAGCTGCTTCCTGTGCATTACGCTTGGCCTCCCGAGCTTTGCTGAGAGCCATATCATAACGTTCAGCACGAATCGCCTCGGCAGCTTCATCCAACGATTTTTCAGCACTTTTCAGATAGTTGTCCGCCCTGCTCTGTTGACCAGGTAATTCATGTGCTGCTTTGATCGCAGAACGTGCATCAGACATCTCCTGAACAGGTGGTTTCAGTGCACAGGAGGTCAACATAATTAGCATAAAAAACAGGGCTCGTTTCACAGATTGCATGTTCTGCCGTTATTCACCTAGTGTCAACGCAGTTTGAAATCATTCGACGTACAAATATACTGAAATATCATGTGTTTTCTTGAATCATCCTGCGTTTGCGCAAACCCAGATCTTTCCACTGCTCATCAGCCACTTCTCCGGGAGCTTCCGACATCGGATCAGCTGCTTTTTGAGTTTTCGGAAATGCGATGACATCACGAATGGAATCCACATCAACCATCAGCGCCAATACGCGATCCAGACC
>JAUZQI010000032.1 GCA_030951095.1 Mariprofundus sp.
ACAAGGTTGTGGCTTTCCGGCTACGGTGTTGTGCGTGTCAACAGTGTTGAGCTGATTCCGCTTACATCCGGATTCAATATCGCGGTCAGCCCGGCTGGCACAGATCAGGTTCGCGTGCGCATTGTGCCGTGGATGAAGCGGATTTCAGGGGGGAGGCATCGTCAACATGACGGGGTGATTGAAATTGCCGGAGCCAAAACTGAAATGGTTATTCCAGTTGATGAGTCTGTGACGATTGCAGCATCGAATCAGGAGGCTAAAAAGCTCGGTGCTGCATTATTGTCAAGGTCTGCCAGCATCACGAAGCACCAGTTTATCATGCACTTGCGTGTCATAAAAAACTAACGATTCAGGCGATACCACTTTGCTTTTTCCTGTCGCCAGAATGCACGATATTCTGCATCAGTGACGGCACCATCACGATTGGCATCCATTTTTCTAAACCTGGTTCGAGCGCGCCGGTCCACCATGGCTTTGTATTCGCCATAGGACACGCTGTCGGAGTTGTTGGTGTCGAGTTCCATAAAAGCATCGGCGATTTTGTCCGTGGCAGATTTGGGTGCTGCCAGGGCTGGAGAAATCATTATGCCAAATAGTAAGATCACCCCAAACAGTCGAACTATCATGATCACCCCGCATGCATAATGATAAAGTTGCAAAAAACCCGTCCATGAACCCGATGATGATTTTTACGAAGCCACCATATATTGCTGTCTCAGACGACAGACGGCATCATATCCGAGTTGAATTCGAATCACCACTACACATTGGGCGAGAGGGAATATGAAGGCCTATCTAGATTTAATGCGCCATGTGCGCGACCACGGCACACAAAAAGGAGATCGAACCGGCACCGGTACCCAATCGGTATTCGGTTATCAAATGCGTTTTGATTTATCCGCAGGATTTCCGCTCGTTACAACTAAAAAAATGCACCTGAAATCTATTATCCATGAACTGTTGTGGTTTCTGCAGGGCGATACCAATACGAGATATCTGACCGAGAACGGGGTCAGGATATGGAACGAATGGGCCACCGAGGATGGGTCGTTAGGACCTGTGTACGGATTCCAGTGGCGTAACTGGCCGACTCCGGACGGCAAGCTTGTCGATCAGATTGCCGATGTCGTGGAGCAAATCAAAAGCAAACCCGATTCCCGCCGTCTGATTGTGTCTGCCTGGAATGTGGCCGATTTGCCTGATGAATCCATCAGCCCGCAGGAAAACGTGCTGAACGGAAAAATGGCACTGGCTCCCTGCCATGCCTTTTTCCAGTTTTATGTCGCCGATGGCAAGCTTTCCTGTCAGCTCTACCAGCGCAGCGCTGATATTTTCCTCGGCGTACCATTTAATATCGCCAGCTATGCTTTGCTGACCATGATGATTGCTCAGATTTGCGAGTTGGAGGTCGGTGATTTCGTACACACATTTGGCGATGCACACTTGTATTCCAACCATTCAAAGCAGGTTAAAACGCTACTGGACCGTGAACCATTTACTCTGCCGACGATTCACATCAATCCGAATATAAAAAATATTTTCGATTTTACATTTGAAGATTTCGAGTTGGAAGGTTACGAATGTCATCCCGGCATCCGAGCGCCGATTGCGATTTAACTGGCACCAGCTTCCATGAGCAACGATACCGTACTCTCCCTGATCTGGGCCATGGACATTAACGGCCTGATTGGGCGTGATAATACACTGCCGTGGAAGCTTCCGGCTGATATGGCATGGTTCAAAAAAAGCACCATGGGTAAACCGATTCTGATGGGGCGCAAAACATTGGCGTCGATTGGGCGGCCATTACCGGGCCGCACCAACCTGATTCTGACCCGGCAAACGGACTTGCAAGTCGAGGGCTGCACGGTTGTTCATTCGCTGGATGCAGCCAAACAAGCGGTGCCGGATGCCGATGAAATCATGGTGATGGGTGGTGCTGAAATTTATGCCCTGTTGTTCGATCAGGCTGATCGTTTATACATCACCGAAATTGACGCTACATTTGAAGGGGATACATGGTTCCCTAATTCCGATCGGAGCCAGTGGAAGGAAACGTTCCGGGCATCCCACCAGCCGGATCAGAACAACACTTATCCTTATGCGTTTATCATCATGGAAAGGAAATAACCCGTTAACTGCTCTGAATCAGCGACCGGTTGCTGCGAATCATGGATTGAATGATTCTGACATAGGCCATGCCGCGTTCTGAATATGATTTCAGGCCAACGACCAGCACTTCAGCATTCAGGGGGCGTTTGTGAACGCGCAGGTTCTGGCGGATATTACGGAACCCGGCATAGGCACGTGTGGTGTTGATGTTGTGCATATAGGCACGTACCGAATGGTTTGCGTTATCAAACTGTTGCACTTCGTGTGTTGCGCCGGAAATGCGGTGCTTTGGCACAATGCCGCAGCCTTTCTGATAACACCATTGGCCAAAATAATTGTTTCCCTGTTGCGCGAAGCGGGATGTGCCCCAGGCTGATTCGTTGGCAGCCTGTACCAGTGCCATTTCAACCGGAATAATATCCACACGGGCCTGCAATGTTTGCCAGTTTGAGGAAGATGGCTGCCCTGTGATGGCAAGGCCGTATTCCGAAGCCAGTTGCGTTAACCAGGCCAGATCCCTGCCGCTTAACCGGGATTCCGATTTCAGGCGTAATAGTTTTTTACGTTGCTGTAAAATATGCGCATTCTCGGATTCAATGACCGGTTTAAGAAATGTGAAAAACTGCTGTTTCTTTTGTTGAGCACTATTATCGGGTGCTGCTGTGCTGAGGGTGTTCGTCTGTGCAGAATGATTGCTTGTCGAACAGGATGACAACAGGAACATGCCTGAAAGCCAGATCATCATGCTGAACAGGGTGGGTGAAATCAGTGTTGGGTTGAATCTCTGTATATACATGAGTCGAACCCTGCGTTTCAATCCGAGCCATTCCGTGACTGGCAACACAATGCACAAAGCGGACAAATGGCACTGTTCCCGATACGCTTTCGGCATGCATGTATCGAAGCAAGCCACCTCATTTTACGATCTTGGCCCTGAACAGGTGTTACAGGCAGTTGAAAGCCTCGGCTTTGCCTGCGACGGACATCAACTGGCTCTGAACTCCTACGAAAACCGCGTGTATCAGGTGGGCATCGAAGATAGCGAGGCTATTGTGGCCAAGTTTTATCGACCAAAACGCTGGAGTGATGCCGCTATCCTCGAAGAGCATGAATTTACCCTGGAACTGGATACTTTGGATATTCCTGTTGTGCCGCCGCTGCTAATTCACGACAGCACGTTACACCATTTTCAGTCTTATCGTTTTTCTCTGTATCCGCTAAAAGCTGGGCGTGCGCCTGATCTGGAGTGCAAGGAACATCTGGAGCAGCTTGGTCGTTTTATCGGACGTATTCATGCGCTGGGAGCAACCGCAGATTTTGAGCACCGGCCTCAACTGGATGTGCATACCTTTGGCGATGATTCATATGAATTCCTGATGGAGAACGGCTTTATTCCGTTGGAGTTGGAAAAAGCCTACGAAACACTGGCTGAGGATTTGCTCGATACGATTGAAGATCGCTTCAAGCGTTTCAATCCGCAACGGATTCGCCTGCACGGGGATGGCCACCCCGGCAATATCCTGTGGAAACACAATGCGCCCTATATTCTCGATTTCGACGACGCTCGCATGGGGCCCGCCGTGCAGGATTTATGGATGTTCCTCTCGGGGGATCGCCAGAATCAGTTGACCACACTGGATACGCTGCTTACCGCATATAGCCAGTTTTATGATTTCGATTGCCGTGAATTATCCCTGATCGAACCGCTGCGCACCCTGCGCATGATGCATCATTCAGCCTGGCTGGCCGAGAGGTGGGAAGATCCTGCTTTCAAGCGTTCTTTTCCGTGGTTCAATAGCCAGCAATACTGGGAGGAGCACATCCTCACACTTAAGGAACAGGCTGCTGCCATGCAGGAGGAGCCATTGCAATGGCAGTGAAAACTGTGACCAATCTTACCATCTATTATGGTTAAATGTGACCACCTGAAAGGGGCGCAAATCGACCGGAAATGTCAGTTGCCCAACTGAATGGGTTCGGTCATTTCAATAGTTATGTATTATGTCACCGGAATTCTGTTATGTATTATGTCACCGGAATTCTAAAAAAGAAATTTAAATTAATTATTTCTTCTTGTACTAGTTATTTTTCAAGCAACTCGACTTATACATTTCAAGTAGTAATCTACAAAAAACTGCCTTTTCTCACTGTTGCACTTCAAATTTGAATGTAGCCTGACTTTCGCTTCCTTACAAAACTATAGATGGACTTTGCGCGATGTGAGTGTCATGCTATCAGCGTACTGCTATTTAGCAGCAGGGTTTGCTTGGCATCCACCCACTGCTCAAGTCTCTACTGTTATTTTTTCTTAATGTAGATATTTGCTTGGTAATTCGCGAAGCAGCAGATTCGATTTGCCTCCAACACTGTATACTTTTAGATACTGAACAATTAAAGGAAGGATTAAATTTGAAACATTTCTCCTCGCATGTAGGACATGTGACCACAGCACTACTTCTTGCAGCCGGAACAGGCTCCCGCCTATACCCCTTAACTCAGAATGCCCCAAAATGCCTGACCATCGTTAATGGTAAGTCCATGCTTGAACGGATGGTCTCCAATCTAAAACAAAACGGTTTCAAACGGCTCGTCGTGGTTACAGGACATCTGGAAAATCATATAAGGGATTTTCTTGGAAATCAGGCGGGTGACATGCAAATCGAGTATGTTTTCAGTCCCAGATACAATACGACCAATAATATTTATTCTCTCTGGATGGTGCGTAATCTTATCAGTGAGCCATTTTTGCTGCTCGAAAGTGACCTTGTTTTTGATGAATCACTTCTGGGTGCCATGCTGTATCCTGACAGAATCGCTGTCGCAAAGATGCAGCCTTGGATGAATGGGACATGTGTAACAATCAATCAATCCCAACAAGTTAAAGCATTTTTGGCGGGCAACGCAGACTCCTTTGGTGAAATCAAATACAAGACTGTTAATATTTACAGCATTTCACTGAACTCTTGGCATGAAATGGTGAAAAGATTAGACGAGCATATTTCAGATGGCAAAGTAAATGACTATTACGAAACCATATTTGCGGAAATGATTGCTGATGGCAGCATCTCTTTTGAAAGTGTCTCTTTTGACGGCAAACCATGGTATGAAATAGACACTCTTGAAGATCTGGCAAAGGCTGAGAAACTATTTTCATCAGACAATTACAGGACAATGAAAACGGTTACTCCTTTAGGCCCCGTTTTTCCTGACGTGCCATTAATCGATGCCGCAATCCCCGCACTAAAAGCAACAGTAGCCTTAAATGTTGCAAAATAGTTATAATACTCAATCAGAAAAATACGAATTCATCTCTAAGCAACATGGTGGTTACTACCGGCATGATTTTATAGATCATGCATATCTTTATAATCTTTATTTCCCGCCAGAGGCTATTTTTACAGATTTTAAAGATCAAATTCACGACCTGGTTCTGAATTATCCAGTGGCTCAAGACGCCCTTGCCGGATTTGTCGGCAAAATAATTGACCAACCCGCTGAAAGAATTGTTGTAGGAAACGGAGCTGCTGAATTAATAAAAATAGTATCCGGTCACATATCAGGCAAGTTAATTGTTCCCGTACCTTCTTTCAATGAATATGCCAATGCTGCGCCTTCAGGCCAGGTGGTTGAATTTCCACTTGAATTTCCATCCTTCCAGCTAAATGTAGATAAATTTTCTGCCGAAGCGATGAGAGTAAAAGCTGATGTAGCTGTTGTGGTTACGCCTAACAATCCAACATCACTATTAATTCCTAAACCCGATCTAATTCGGCTTGCAAAAAAACTTGAGACTCATAACTGTATTCTGATTATTGACGAATCATTTTTAGATTTTGCTAAGAACCCTAGGCAAGTAAGTTTGGAGCAAGAAATAGAAAATTACCCGAATGTGGCGATTTTTAAAAGCATGAGCAAAGCCTACGGTATCTGTGGGCTTAGGATCGGTTACATGTTGTCGGCGAATTCAAAATTTACCGAAGCGGTAAGAAATGGTGTTCATATTTGGAATATTAACGGATTTGCGGAAGAGTTTTTACGGCTTTTACCCGATTACAAAGAGGAGTTTATTGAAAGTTGTAAGCAAGTTCGAACTGACAGAGACAGCCTGTATAAAAAGCTTTGTGGTATAGAGGGTATGACTGTTTTCAAACCAGACGCAAACTACATTTTTTGTCGCCTGCCCTATGATGTTCAAAGCGCTCCCGAAATTACAAAAAAATTATTTATTGAACATAATATGTACATAAAGCACTGTGTGGGCAAAACGCAACCGGATGCTGACCGTTATATTCGAATTGCCAGCCGTACAGAAGCAGAGAATTGTAAATTAGTCGTGGCATTCATCGATGTAATGGACTTGAAAACCGGGAAAGCATAAAAAGAATGACAACTCCCCAACCTCAACAACCCGATCAACCTAGCATGCTTTCTTTTGTCAGGGACATGCCCAA
>JAUZQI010000033.1 GCA_030951095.1 Mariprofundus sp.
GATAAGGTGCAATCCCACTTTGAGTGGATTTTCAGGCTGGATTGAAAGGTATGGTGGTTCCATGCCTCGAAGATTCAGCTTGGAAATACGCCGAAGTGGGGAAGCAGATTGCCGCTCACGACTTTTGCAAGTGGCTCTATAGACATGATATAAACCAGATCAGCCATAACATTTCTGTGAAGTTACACTGTCGTTTGGCTACACCTTCAATATATTATGGATATCATATTGACTATTAAGTATCATTTAACTAATCTATAGGTATGATAATATCCACTGATAGATCCTTGCTGTCCTTGTGTGTCCCTACAGACATCCAAAAGGAATTGGCTGCTGATATAAAGCGATTGCGGTTGGAGGTACATCAGTGGAAACGGGATACACTGGCAAAGAGGTCGGGGGTTCCCTCCGCCACAATTAAACGGTTTGAACATACTGGCGAGATTTCACTACGGCAATTTCTTATGCTTGTCCATGCGCTTGGTATGCTAAACCGACTGGAGAAGTTGCTGCATACAGATGTTGAGGGCATGGCTTTAGATGATGTGATCAAGTTGGAGAATAATCATGCTCGCAAGCGAGGAGTGAAATGAAGTCGCTGGATATTATTTACGATCCGAGAGGCATATTGGTTGGTCGCCTTTATTGTTATGGGCGCGACATTTTATTTGAGTATGACAAAGCATTCCTTGAAACTGGTTTGAATCTATCACCATTTAAACTCAAGTTTGCGGTTGGCGTACAAAAAAGTGATGCAGAATTCAGGCATCGTTTGCATGGCTTGTTTGATGACTCTTTACCTGATGGGTGGGGCTTGTTGCTAATGGACAAGGAGTTGAGAAAAAGAGGTATAAGCACTCCCCCGACACCTCTTGAACGTCTTGCTTATATTGGTGGAGCGGCCATGGGTGCATTAAGTTACAGGCCATCCATGCGTGACGGCCAGTGCAATGATTTATTTGATATTCAACAGGTTGCCGAGGAGTCGGTACGATTGTTTGAGGGTGAGATCAACGATGTACTTCCGGCGATTGCAAGAGCAGGCGGTTCATCCGGAGGTGCCAGGCCAAAGGTGCTTGTGGGTATCTGTGATCATAAGATGGTTTCTGGCGAGAAAGGCATCCCCGATGGATACGAGCATTGGATTATCAAGTTTGCTGCAAAAAAGGATTTGGCTATAGCTGGCAAACATGAGTTCGCCTGCTATCTCATGGCTAAAGATGCAGGGCTCGATATGATGGAATCACGGCTATTTCATGTTGGCGACCATTATTTTTTTGGTACAAAGCGTTTTGATAGAATGGGTGATCAGAAAATACACATGCATACTGCTGCAAATTTAGTTGATGCAAACTTCAGAGAGCCTGCATTGGATTATGAAACTTTATGCAGGATCACAACACTTCTGACAGGCAATCAAGCTGACGTGCTTATGATGTTTCGTATCATGGTATTTAATGTAGCTATCAAAAATCAGGATGACCATGCCAAGAATTTCTCGTTTCTCATGGATGATTGCGGAGTATGGAGGCTAGCTCCCGCCTACGACCTTACACAATCCATACTGCCATCAAATGAACACTCCACTTCAGTTGCAGGAAAGGGTTGCAATATCTCGCGTGACGATATGCTTGTCGTGGCAAAAAACGCAGGTATATCATCCTCTGGTGCACGTGAAATTATTGAGCAAATATATGATGTAACCAGCCGAGAGCATGATTATATGGATGCAGCAAAAGCGCATTGCAAGCAAGTCGCCACTAACAACTTCATTGAAAGGAAAGAAGGGGAAGGGAAATAAATGATGCCGGAAATGAGCTATCACTGAATGCCCCCTCGGCTACAAGTCGAGGGGCATTCAGTGTGAACAGCTTTTAGTTCGGAGCGATCGACTTCAGATTCCATATTTCGCGGTTGTAATCCTGCATTGTCCGATCAGTGGAAAATTTACCACTGTAGGCCGTATTCAGGATGCTCATTTTCACCCATGATTCCTGATCCTGATAGGTCTCGGAAGCGCGTTGTTGTGCATTAACATAGGAACGGAAATCTGCTGCTACCATCCATGGGTCATTGCAACTACGAATCGCTCCGATAATCCCAGCGAACAGCCCCGGTTCAAACTGGTTAAAATGCCCACACTCCAGCAAATTCATCACACGCTGGAAATCTTCATCACCGGCAATTATCGCGTTCGGATCATAGTGACCATACAACTGTCCTACTTCATCGGCAGTTAAACCAAACAGGAAGAAATTCTCATCGCCCACTTCTTCACGGATCTCGATATTGGCGCCATCCAGCGTACCGATGGTCATCGCTCCGTTCATCATGAATTTCATATTGCCAGTGCCGGAGGCTTCTTTACCCGCCGTGGAAATCTGCTCGGACAAATCCGCAGCCGGACAAATCACTTCCATAGCTGACACTCGATAATTGGGAAAGAATACCACCTTCAACTTATCGCCTACTTCCGGATCATTATTGACCACATCAGCCACATTACTGACCAGTTTAATGATCTGCTTGGCCATGTAGTAGCCAGGAGCCGCCTTGCCGCCAATCAGGACACAACGTGGCGTCCAGTTATCCACGTCGCCGCGTTTGATGCGGTCATACAAATGAATCACATGAATTACATTAAGCAACTGGCGCTTGTATTCATGGATACGTTTGACCTGAATATCGAACATGGTATCCGGGTTGAAATCCACATTGCAGGTGTCTTTCACCAGTCTGGCCAATCGCTCTTTGTTTTTACGTTTACAATCAGCCCACTGCTGACGGAAAGCGGCGTCTTCAGTCAAAGGTGCCAGCTTGCGCAGCTGCTGCAGATCAGTAATCCAACCCTCGCCGATCTGTTCATTGATCAGTCGGGACAACGGCTTGTTGCACCATCCCATCCAGCGGCGCTGAGTAACACCATTAGTCTTATTGTTAAACTTCTCAGGCCACAGCTCATTGAAATCCCTGAACAAACCTTCGACCAGCAGATCCGAGTGCAGCTGTGCGACACCGTTGACCGAAAAACTGCCGACAATAGCCAGATAGGCCATGCGCACCTGCTGTACATCACCCTCTTCAATAATCGACATACGACTCTGGCGTTCGACATCACCCGGCCATTTTTCAGCCACAACGGTGAGGAAACGCGCATTGATCTCATAAATAATGTCCAGCAGACGTGGCAGGAGGCGGCCAAACAAATGAACTGGCCAACGCTCTAGCGCTTCCGGCAACAGGGTGTGATTGGTATACGCCATGGTCTTTCCGATAATAGCCCAGGCCTCATCCCACTGCAGACGGTATTCGTCCATCAGCAAGCGCATCAATTCAGCGACTGAAACAGTCGGATGCGTATCATTGAGCTGGAAGCAGTTCTTGTCAGCAAAATCACTGAAATCCTTACCGTGTTTTGACACCCACTGGCGCAACACATCCTTGATGCTGGCAGAGGCCAGGAAATACTGCTGGCGCAAGCGCAGTTCCTTACCGTTTTCGCTGGCATCATTCGGGTACAGTACCATCGAGATATGTTCGGCTGCATTTTTGGATGCCACGGAACCGGCATAATCGCCCGCATTGAATTCGCCCAGATCGAACTCATCTGTCGCCGCTGACTTCCACAAACGCAGAGTATTCACAGTATTATTCTTGAAACCCGGAATCGGTGTGTCATAAGGAATCGCCAACACATCCTGCGTATCTGCCCAACGACAGCGCGCAATGCCCTGATCATCGTGGTAATACTCGGTATGCCCGCCGAAGTGGACGCGCTGGGTATATTCAGGGCGGGTAATTTCCCAAACATTCCCATAATTCAGCCAATGATCGGGTTCCTCCACCTGATAACCGTTCTGAATTAACTGGCGAAACATGCCGTATTCATAGCGGATGCCATAACCGGTGACAGGCAACTGTAAAGTGGCACAACTATCGATAAAACAAGCAGCTAAACGACCCAGGCCGCCATTCCCGAGACCGGCATCGCGCTCCATCTCGATTTTTTCTTCGAAACTCAATCCCAGATCGTGCAGCGCTTCATCGGTTTCATCATCCAGTCCAAGGTTAAGAATAGCATTGCCAAGCGCGCGACCAATCAGAAATTCCAGCGATAAATAATAAGCGCGCTTACCATCTGCTTCGATATAAGCATCTTTGGTATTCTTCCAGTTTTCCATCAGATGATCGCGTATGGTGTATGCCAATGCCTGATATTTGTAATGGTTGGAACGACTACTGGTATGCTGGCCAAGCGTACGCAGATAATGGCGCTGGATGCCTTTCACCAGCCCTGCCGCATTTTTATCCAGCGATGGAACATCGGTAATATTGTGCTTCGGTGCAGATTTTTCTGTCATGGAAGTTGCCTTTAGGTGATGCTTTTTTTTCGGTGCATCCTGTCCAAATCCCCTCTTTGGGTCAATCAGAGCACTCTAACCTGGCATTATCCCAAGGCCCCTTGGCACATATGGATTTTTTTTCACCTTGTAGTGCGAAATATGATGACAATGCAGAAAAACTATGCAGGTAAGTTAATAATCTGAAACCACATCTGCGACCACAAACTGCACAGCCCCATTGCCTCGCCAGTCATCTTTTTGCAGTTGGCCGATAATAGAAACGGTCAAACCCGGTTCAATCGCATCGCCCATGCCGTTGGCACCGAAAACAATGCCATCGAGCCAGCGACTGCCATCGGTCAGTTTCAGGCGGGTAACGCCGCCTTTTAAATCGCGCCGATCAGCAATCTGAATATCTTGTATCAACCATTGGCAGGCAGGATTGCCTCGCCCAAGCGGTTCGAAACGGGCCAGTCGTTCGGCCAGGCCGATGTGCATGCAAGCCAGCCCCAACACGCCGTCTATCACCTCTATCAAATGATCAGGCGCATTTGTGGCCTGATCAATGATGGTATGCGCGAAAGCAGCTTTGAATGCATCCCATTGCCCAGCCCTGATAGTACCGCCACCGGCACCGGCATGG
>JAUZQI010000034.1 GCA_030951095.1 Mariprofundus sp.
CAAAAAAGGATGTCGTCGATTACATCGAGATGTTCTACAACAGCAACAGGGCTCATTCATATCTGGGCTACCTCAGCCCCAATGAATATGAGAGAGTACACCAGCAACTGCCAATCGCAGCATGACTCTTTTCGATGTCTACACTTTTACCGAACCACTACATAGTGGTTCTATGCGACGCATGTTCAGCCTGTTTTGAACCGCTATTCCTATCGCACAGTAGATTCTGGCATAGTCCGACAGACTCCTAGATAAGAATTTTTTATGCCTTTATGGTTATGATCTACGCCAGCTTGTCATCCGCGATGTGATAATTCGGGTCTTCCTTGATATTGACCTCGATCAGTTCAGCGGCAG
This sequence comes from Mariprofundus sp., assembly GCA_030951095.1. Taxonomy (GTDB): domain Bacteria; phylum Pseudomonadota; class Zetaproteobacteria; order Mariprofundales; family Mariprofundaceae; genus Mariprofundus. The sequence goes on from JAUZQI010000034.1 coordinate 358, forward strand.
TAGTCAGTAACTTTCTGCACTCGGGACTCAAGTGGGTCAGATGCAGGTTCTTGCCGGCCTTTTTGTAGCGCTCAGCCAGATTATCAACCGCTTCAATGGCTGAGTGATCGGCCAGACGCGACATGGCGCAATCAATGTAAACGTCATCGGGATCATTTTCAGGGTCGAACAGCTCATTGAACCGGTGGGCCGAGGCGAAAAACAGCGGGCCGTGTACCCGGTGTACCCTGGATCCGTCAGCACGGTCTTCAGTAATCAGGTGGATGTGGCGGGCCTGTTTCCAGGCAAACACCAGCGCCGTGGCAATGACGCCGATGATTACAGCTGTGGCGAGATCGGTAAATACGGTAACAACTGCAACCAGAATACCGACAAATGAATCTTCACGCGGAATCTTTTTCAACAGATTAAAACTGCCCCATTCAAACGTGCCGATCACGACCATAAACATCAGGCCGACCAGTGCAGCAACCGGCACCATGGCAATCAGACCGGAAGTGAACATGATGAATATCAGCAGAAACAGGGCAGCGGCAATGCCTGATAAGTTACGCAGGCCACCGGAAGATACATTAATCATGGTCTGACCGATCATGGCGCATCCGCCCATGCCGCCAAAGAAACCGTTGATAGTATTGGCCAGTCCTTGCCCGATGGAGACCCGGTTACCCTGGCCGCGCGTGCCAGTCATTTCATCGACTACACTCATGGTCAGCAGTGATTCAATCAGGCCGACGCCGGCCAGAATGATAGCGTAAGGGAGAATGATCTCGATCGTTTCAAGGTTGAACGGCACAGCCGGAATATGGAAAGCAGGGAAACCACCACTGATATCGGCAATGTCACCAACCGACTTGGTATCCAGTCCGCCTAAAATAACAATCAGGCTGATGGTAATAATAGCCGCCAGACCGGCCGGGATGGCGCGGGTTATTTTGGGCAGGAAAAACATGATGGCCATGGTCAATGCGACCAGCCCGAGCATGGTGAACATAGGCCCGCCGCTGAGCCAGTGCATGATGCCATCCGGTCCTTCAGTCTTGAATTGCTCCATCTGGGCCAGAAAAATCACGATCGCCAGACCGTTCACAAAACCTAGCATGACCGGATATGGTACCATGCGAATGTATTTACCGAATTTAGCTGCACCGAACATGATTTGAATGATGCCGGTAAGCACAATGGTGATGAACAGGTATTCCACCCCGTGCTGTGCGACCAGAGCAACCATGACCACAGCCATTGAACCTGTTGCACCGGAAATCATGCCCGGACGGCCACCTATCAGCGATGTAATCAGCCCCATCAAAAAGGCACCATACAATCCGACCAGCGGATTGACACCGGCAACAAAGGCAAATGCGACAGCCTCCGGTACCAGTGCAAAAGCCACGGTCAAGCCCGAAAGTATATCATCCTTGGCCTTGGCCGCGTGATCATAATAAAGCTGAAACATGGGGGCTCCTCTGCGCGCACTGGGGCGCGGCACTCTATGGATGAGGGATATTAGTGCAAGGCAAGGGGCTGTTTTTTTGTCTGAGAGGAATAAAAAAAACGGGCCGCCGAAGCAGCCCGTTTTAGTGCAAGTTTGTCAGACTTTAATTCTGAACACGTAGTTCAACACGGCGGTTTTTGGCCCTTCCTTCTTTAGTGCCATTGCTGGCAACAGGTTGAGATTCTCCGTGGCACTTTGAGGTTAATCGAGAGGCATCAATGCCATGTGCAACAAGATAATCCATTACACTTGCAGCTCTGCGTTCGGACAGTGATTGATTGTATTCATCCGATCCACTGCTGTCAGTATGCGCTGCTACTTCAACATGAATGCTGGCGCGGCGATTCAGTGTGGTGACTGCCTTGTCCAGCGTGGCAACAGAAACGGGCCTGAGTTCGGCACTGTCATGGTTGAAATAAACACCTTCCAGTTTGATGATTTCAGGCTTGCATGCGACTTTTGATTTTTCGAGTGCCTGTTTGGCTTTAGCTTCAGCGGTGGCAGCAAGTTCGGCGTTCTCATCAGGATGGTAGTCATCCTCACTGAATTCATGTGCGGCCCAGTACAGGGAGGCGACGGCTTGAGCCTGCAATTTAGGCGCACATTTTTCAGCACCGGCGGCTTTAGCAGCGGCTATGGCAGCACGCGCACTGGACAGCTCATCGATATTTATATCAGGTGTAACGGCGGCACAGGCAGTTAAAGACAAGGCGGCAGCAAATATAATAATACGACGCATCATTTTGCACCCCCTGCTTTAGCGGCATGCTTTTCAGCCATATTGATAAATGCTTTGGCAGTATTTACATCGTGCTGCCATTTTTCAGTTTCTGCAATACTGGCCAGCTCCCGTGCCAGATGGGCATGATAATTGTTGTTTCCCTCAAGCTGCGCAGTCAATGCCACCGACCGGCCTTCAACACTCGCAGCACTGGCAGGCAGTGAAAATGCAAATAGTGTGAATAATAATAACATGATTCTCATAGAATCCTCCTTCTCCTTGGAATAAGAAACGATTGTAGCAGAATATTTGAGCTTTGTAATAATTTTATTTGATAGAAACTGATGTGAGACCTTTGCACATAAGGCAATTTAGAGCCCCGATAGGTGATCACACCTGTTCTGCCAGCGTGGCTGGATCGATGCAGGTCAAGGATAGAGCGCTGAAATTTAGTGGTTGGGATTCGCCCATGCGCGTGGTCGTGCTATGCCGCGCCTTGCGAAACGAGATGATGATCACTCAGGAGGATGAAACAGGGCAGCAGTTGCTGGGGTTTATTGAAGCTGATCGAAACACCGGAAAGCAAATCACTGGATACGAATATGCTGCGCTGATGACCCATTTGGATTATGCGATACTAAACTTGGGCCAACGCTACCGCGACGATGCCGAAAACGCTTTTGACGAGTTGAAGAACCAATGGGGCTGGGTCGGCTACACGACTCAGGATATGCATCGTTGCCAGATCGCAGCGCATTCGGTGGCGTTGATCTACAACTGGTGGAGCTTGTTCGTTCGGCTTGCTGACCCCGATGCTCGCCGGGAGGCCATGATTATCAGGCCTTGGTTAATCTCTTTTGTTGGAAAAAGGACTGATCATGTCGGTCAGACAATGGTAACGCTGACAGGGCTTCAGACCCGGTTTGACGAGGCGAGAGAAGTGCTTGTGTCTGCACATCAAATTGACTGTTGCAGGGATTGGGCCACCACAAACGATGCGATTAGCCAGAAATTTGACTATCAACTGAGGCTTTTGGGTTTATATTGATCTAAATCAAGGTGTAACGGTATGGGTGCGATAGAAGTCTACACCTTGGAGTGGCTTGCTGAAGGCGTACCGGATTCGGGGAGGAATTCCGCGATGGGGGTATTTATTGCGGCTGCCCATCTGTAAAAATTGTTATATCCTGCCATTGGAACTGTCTGGAGGCAGTAATCCTGCAATTACATAACGAGGAGAGAAAAAATGAAGATAATACTAAAAATGGCTGCCATGGCTTTTATGGCTGCATTTCTGATCGGAACATTCACCGCTACGGAGGCAATGGCCGGAGCCGAAGCGAAATGTAAGGCGTGTCATAATTTCACAGCCAAAAAGAAAGTTGGTCCGGGCCTGAAAGGCGTGTTTGGTCGGGAAGCAGGCACCGCCGATTTTAAAAAATACAGCGCCAGTATGAAAAAAGGAGGTTGGGTGTGGGATGAGAAAAACCTGCGTACCTTTCTGACCAATACCAAGAAGGGCATCAAAACACTGACCGGTGACAAAAAAGCCAAGACCAAGATGAAAATCAAGGTCAAAGGCGACAGACTGGATGAAGTCATCGCGTTTCTTAAAGAACTGAAGTAAGAAATAATCTGACGCGCATGGTTTTCTTCCCACCCCGTGGCATGAAAAGATTACTATAAGGTGGAAAAAACCATGCAGGCGCGTTGTTTGTTTCATGTTAAGGTGTGAAATGGGCAGTGGTTGATGCACTATCGTACAGCCAATGCGCCTGCCTGCATTATTAAAACGTAATGCGGGCAGGGGAGCTCTTGCTAACAAGTGTTGAAAAACCAATAATACGATGTCCTAATCGATGATCAGGCATAATAATATGGAGGTGAGTTCATGAAGAAATGTGACATGGAGGGCAGGACTGTTTTTGGCTTTTTTGCAGTGCTGATGATAGCAGTGTTCTGCATCGGCGCAACGAATGCGTTGGCAGGGCATAAGAAGAATTATGATGCGATGGTGGATGTTCCGGCTGGTAAATTCATTTACGGGCAGGTGTACGCCAAGCAGGAAATCGATCTGCCGGCCTTCAAGATAGATAAATATGAAGTGACCAATGAGCAATATGCGAAGGTAGTAAAAGACTTCAAATATGAGTCTGAAGAAGCCCATTTTCCGGCTGTGTTTGTTTCCGAAATCGAAGCCGATGCCTATTGCAAGGCGGTCGGCAAACGGCTTCCCTCTGAAGAAGAGTGGGAAAAGGCTGCGCGCGGAACCGATGGCAGGTTATATCCCTGGGGTAATGAGTTTGATAAAACGGCTGCTGCAACCAAGGAAACCACTGCTGAGAAACAAAAAGCCAGAGAAGTGGGTTCCTACGAAAAAGGCAAAAGTCCCTACGGGGCCATGGATATGGCCGGAAACGTGTGGGAATGGACGTCCGGCTTCGAAGAGCGTTATAGCATCCTGCGTGGCGGATCGTATTTTGAACCGTCCTGGGCTGCAACGGTGATTAACACCCTGACCAGCATCCCCGAAGATGGAAAAGAATACGTTGGATTTCGCTGCGCCAAAGGCGGCAAGTAGATTGATCTTTTCCAGCGCAGACATGATGGTCTGTCTGCGCTGGAGTGGTCGGTTGATGCCGGCGAATTTATACGCATCCGGTTATAAATCTCAGACTATTGAGCCACTCGCAAAAGTCGTGAACGGCGATTTACTTCCCCCCTCCGGTGCATTGTCGAACTGGAATTTCGGAGAATGGCACTACCATGCTCCTCATTCCATTCCAAAAATTCACTCGAAGTGGGATTGCAACTCATCCACTCAGATTTTTGCAAGTGGCTCTATTAGCCCACGTTATTCATGAATCGCCGTGATGATTGCGCCGAACCTTTGTTTGCAACGGATTCAGAGGAGGAAGTGCGTAGTAGTGTATACGGGCGAGCGACGAGGGCTTCGTTGCGAACAAAGTGGCAAGCAAGGGTGCGGCAGCATTCATGCATCATGCGGGCTAGATGAACATTAAACGTTTACACTGGTGGCACTTTTTTGGAGGCGTCGCCCTTTTCCTGCTGCTGATCCAGTTTTTCTCCGGCCTCGTGCTGACTATGTTCTATCTGCCCAATCTGCATGACGCCTATGCCAGCATGAACAGCATCTATAATGAGCACAGCCTTGTGGCATGGCTCCGGGATTCACACCGGTGGGCGGCGTTGTTCATTGTCGTTACTGTGATCCTGCATCTTATCAGAAGCTTTATCAGGAGAGATTATCTTAACGGTAAAGGCAAGATGTTCTGGCTGATGGGGATGCTTGTCTTTTTGCCTTTGATCGGGCTGTTAATTACCGGACTTATTCTGCCATGGGAATGGCGGGCATACTGGTTTATGGAGATGGTGCCCAACTATGCAGGTGAAATCGCCTTTATCGGACCTGCCCTGAAAGATTTTCTGATTGATTCGTTTACCATGAACCGGACGCTGGTAGCGCATGTGCTTATCTTTCCCGTGATTGCGCTGGTGTTGCTGGAAATTCATTGTCTTTCCAAAATGCGCAAAAGAAAGGGTAAACTTTCCCGTTATTTTATCGTACATGGCCTGCTGGCGTTGCCATTTTTGATGGCGATTGCAGTTTTGGCGTATGCGCTGCCCATGCCCACGCAGGATCCCGAGATTATTCCGATGCCGCTGGAAGGCGCCTATTTGCCGACAGTCGAATGGTTTATTCTGATTCTCTATGTCCCCTATTTGCATATGAAGGGTTTTATGGCCCCCTTGCTCGGCTTGTACTTACCATTCCTGATCTTTCTGTCGCTGGCTTTTCTGCCGTATATTGTGCGCAGCAGGGAGGTTGGCGACAGGCAGGCAAGCGATGCTGATTCAATCAACAAACGTAGCGTATTGAGCAGGATCACTCGCTGGATTCCGGGCTTTGGCCCCCAATCCAGATTGCTGGCTGCGATTGGCATATGCATGGTCGCCATTACCATGTTCGGTTCAATTTATGCGGGGACGGCGGTATCGCCAACCATGGGTTGTAATTCCTGTCATAATATTTTATCAGGTGTGAGGATGGGCGTGCCTCCGGCGACATTCAAGGAGCGGATAAAAAATCCGGTGCTTGAAAATAGCCAGTGGATGGTTCAGCACTGGTTTTATCCGCAGCATTACTGGTGATGCCCGGTTCCAGGCGCTTGATTCATATCAAGGACGAAGCGAATGAATTGGCTATATTGTTTTAGTAGCTGTGGTATAAACAGAGAAGTTAAAATCCGGATACTTCATGAATTGTCCGGGTTTAATATCAGGAGGGGATGCATTTTGATTTTGAAGTGCAAGAGAAAAATATTGTGCAGCGCATTGCTTGCGCTTGTGCTTGCAATGGCTGGCTGTACCGGTTCGAACGAGTCTGTTGTCGAGCTGCCCGAGATCGGCCCTGAAACTGTCACCAAGCAGTTCTATGAGCTTATTTCGGAATCAAAACTCAGAGGCATGACGCCCGCCAAAGAGGCATTTAAACTGATCGATAAAAATTCAGCGCATATGAATAAACAACAGTTTCTACAGATCATTAAAAAATATCCGCCGGGATTCATGGTGGAAGTAGGTAAGGTCGAGATCAAGGGGACGCAAGCCGTGGTCGCTATTAACTATAAAATGCCGTCCAGTTTTGGCGACACATATACGGTGGAAGGTAAACTTCCGCTCAATGTGGATAAGTCGAGCCATACCTGGAAAATTGATTTTACCGGTGATACCTACGGCATGAAAAAGAAAGATTTCATGACGCTCGAATCGAAAAAATCCAGGTAGGAGGCGTTCATTATGAGTGCTGCGAGTATGGCTGAATGGATCATGGAACAGGTCAGAGCCAAGAAAGGGAAGCCGATCCCCTCCCATGTGAACTATTTTTACTGTTTTGGCGGTATTTCACTGTTCCTGATTATTATCCAGTTATTCACCGGTGGTATCATGATTTTTTTCTATACACCGGAACCGGACAAGGCCTTCGACAGCATTGTATATTTAAGCAATGAAGTGCCCATGGGCTGGCTGCTCAGAGATTTGCATCGGTGGACGTCCACCCTGCTGCTGGCGACCGTATTCACCCATATGATTATCGTGTTTTATATGAAGGCATACCAGAGTCCCAAGCAGTTTACCTGGTTATCCGGCGTGTTTCAGTTGCTGATGGTGTTCTTTCTGGTGGTTAGTGGGGTGATTCTGCCGTGGAACTGGCGCTCTTACTGGTCGTTTGCAATCTGGATGGATTATGTGGGCTCATGGACAATCGGCGGCGAACCGCTCAAAAATCTGTTTCTCGATACATTCACCATCAGTTGGGCGTTTTATACGCATGTACTGATCATTCCTCTCATCATCGCAGTGTCTCTGGCATTCCATTTCAAGATGATCAAGCGATATGGGATATCAGAGCCGCTATAGGTTTGATAGGCGGTAAGGCGGTTTAATGGGAGGTAACGAAACATGGCAAAGAAAAACAGAGAACTGATTTTCGAGGGCGATAAGTACGATCCTCCTTATCCCCAGTCATTCCACCCATTCTGGCCCAAACATGTGATTATGGCCGGGACACTGGTGGTGGTTATTTTGTGCGTGCTGTTATATCTGGCTTATACCTACAGGATGCCCATGGACGTGAATATGCCGCCGCTGCCTGATGAGGGCGCGGGCATACCGGCGCCAGACTGGTATTTGTTTTTCCTGTTTCAGCCATTCTGGTATTTGATTGACGACTATGCGAAATGGCTGCCTGTCTTCACCTTCTGGCTTCCTTTCGCGGCTGTGATTTTTCTATTTCTCGTACCTGTTATTTTTCGCAGGCGTACGGAAATCCGCCAGAAGATGAAAACCTCCACCAAACTGATGTCTGCGGCGGTGATCGGTCTGGTCTGGTTTGCCTCAATCTGGGGCGTGGTTGGCAGCGGTTATCCCGCTAAAACGCAGGGCTGTCTGTCTTGCCACAATAAGTATATGGGCGTCAGACAGGCTTTACCGCCAGCCAATATCGGCGAATATTATCGCACCTCGCGTCAGCGCCAGGTGAATCTGGGCGGTTATAATATCGGAGGTCAGGGTGGGCCGGGCTCCTACAAGGATGCCAACTGGCAGCTCAGGCATTTCTATGAACCGACGCTGACATGGTGACGAAAACACAGAACAATATCACGCCTGTCTCTCACACAAGCTCGACTGTCATCACCAGAATAATTGTTCATGGGCTGCTTCTTTTGTGCGGATTTTTTTTCGCATCCGTGGCAAGCATTGCATCGGACAGCCAGAGCGGCGGTGCGGAAAAGGAGCAGGTCATCAGGGAAGTGGCATTTCCCGAAGGTCTTAGCTCAGCGCAGTCGCTGGCCATAGATGCGGCGGGGCGACTCTGGTTCACTGAAAAAGTCGGAAAAAAAATCACTGTTTTTGATCCGGAGAAGAATACATTCAAATCCCACGCCCTGCCGGCCTCATGGGGAAAAATGGGATTCTCAAGGTTTGCCATGAGCCCGGACGGGGATATCTGGTTTACTCTGACGCGATGGGTTGAAGGCGGGGAAGAGCCCCACATGCTGGGCCGTTATTCGCCCGCCGATGGTTATTTTACCAAATATAATCTCTCGATCAATATTCTGCCGAAAGAAATTATTGTGGATGCCGCTGGCGTGGTCTGGTTCACATCGTCCAATAAAAACAGCCTGTATCGCGTGGATCCGAAAAATTTCAATTTAAAAGGCTATGCCATTCCGGCTAAAAACAGTTATCAATCCGGCCTGGCCAGTGATGGGGAGGGAAACATCTGGTTTTCCGAGCCCAATGCCAACACGCTGGTCAAATTTGTTCCCGTTAAACATGTTTTTTATGAATATCCTGTGCCTACGCCCTTTGCCAATCCGGGTGATATCTCCATCGATAGCAACGGCAATGTATGGTTTGTGCAAACATCGGCCAACAGACTCGGTCTGTTTTACCCTGAATCACAACGCTTCGATGAAGCCATTATTCCCACCTCGAACAGC
>JAUZQI010000035.1 GCA_030951095.1 Mariprofundus sp.
ACCATGCCGCCGCCTTCGGGCGCGTCCTGGCCGGCGTGGAAGTACCGCTCGAAGACCGTCAGGCATTTGAATCCTATCTCGATGAACTCGGCTACCCTTACGTCAATGAAACGAATAACCCGGCTTATTCACTGTTCCTGAAATGAAACCGAGGAGCCACTTGCAAAAGTCGTAACCGACGATTTACTTCCCCACTCCGACGCACTACGAACTGGACTTTCGGAGAATGGAACCACCATGCTCCTCATTCCATTCCAAAAATTCACTCGAAGTAGGATTGCATCTCATCCACTCAGACTTTTGCAAATGGCTCCGAAGTAAGAGGATATTCACATTCATTCAGCCAATTATTCAGAAAAATCTACACAGATAATACATGAATCCAGCGGCCGCCATGCTTGATTTTAAAGCGCTTTTTTACCTTTAGACCAAGCGCATTTTCGCAGCCCTGATCCGGCACTATGACTGCCATGCGCCAACCTGAGAACTGCTGACTGAAGACCTCCCCAAGGCTCTTGTATAGCGATTTAACATCACCTTTGATCCGGTCGCCATAGGGGGGATTGCAAATAATCAATCCCGGGCCTGAAATATTCTCGGGTACAGTCATCCTGCATATATCCAGTTGTTCAAATCTGATGATGCCCCCTGCTCCGGCCTGTGCAGCATTTTCTCTGGCCTGTTTAAGAATACCGGCATCCAGTTCACTGGCAATAATGCATGTTGGACATAAAGACTGCATGGCAAGGGCTTTTTCTACGGCCCGATGCCAGCGTTTTTGTTTAAAGGACGGCCAATGCAAAAATGAGAAAGTATGATCCAGTCCGGGTGCACGTTTTCCTGCCATCCAGGCTGCTTCAATGGCAAAAGTGCCGGAACCGCACATCGGGCTCAGTAATGGTTCATCAACTCTCAGGTCCATCCAGCGTAAAATCGCAGCGGCAATCGTTTCGCGTACAGGAGCTTTGCCCGAATGCAGACGATAACCGCGTCGATCCAAGCGCTCTCCCGATGTATCCAGGCTAATCGTGCACTGATTGTTTTCTATACGCAGCAATATCTGTTGTTCGCCAGCCCTGTTATCAGTCCTGGTTTCGCCGGATATATTTTTTTGGGATGCCGTTATTAGAGATGCAGACCCGAGCCTGTCCCGAACCGCATCTGAAACTGCCAGTTGCGCCCGGCCGGAATGCATTAACTTTGAAGTCTTGCATGATGCCCGGACAGATACGGATACCTGTGAACCGATATAATGTTCCCATGCTACCTTCTTGCTTTTATTATACAGTTCGGGAAACGACAGAGCCCGAAAAGAAGTAAGCCGGATAAGAACACGCGTCACGATCCGGCTGCGCAGGTTGATGCGAAATAACCCGTCCATCGTTGTCGTGAACGACACACCGCCTTCTTCCACCTTCACATCATGCGCGGCCAGTTCACTCAACTCATCGCCGGCTATAGTCTCAAGACCCGGCACAACAACAGCATAACAAGAAAGATTACCCATGCCGCAACCATAACGACAATTTTCCTACTGCCTACTGTCAGCTTTGCTAGTGGAAGCAGCATTTGCTAGATTCACCGCTTTTATAAGGCAACAATAATTCCCCACCATGATTCGGGGGAGCTAAGGAAATGTATCCATGTCATTGAATCTTCAACCCATGATGATTTCAGGAAAAGAAGTACTGCCATTGATTGAAGGTGGCAAGGGTGTAGCTATCTCCACCGGTGAAAGCTCCGGTTCCTGGGCAGCAGCCGGTGGCATCGGCACATTCTCCGCCGTGAATGCAGACAGTGTCGATGAAAACGGCGAGATTGTCCGCACGGTATATCATGGCAGGAGTCGCATGGAGCGCTTCGAGGAACTGGTTGCCCAGGGTATCAAAGGCGGTATTCAGCAGGCTCAGATTGCACACGAAATTTCAGGCGGTGAAGGCCGTTTGCATATGAATGTACTGTGGGAAATGGGCGGGGCCGAGCGTGTTCTCGAAGGCGTCATGGAAGGTGCCAAAGGCCTGATTCACGGTATTACCTGTGGCGCTGGTATGCCTTTCCGACTGGCTCCATTGGCAGCCAAACATAACGTGCATTATTACCCTATCATCTCGTCAGCGCGGGCATTCCGGGCATTGTGGCTGCGCTCCTATCGCAAGCTTCCAGATTTTTTAGGCGGCGTGGTTTACGAAGATCCGTGGCTGGCGGGTGGCCATAACGGTCTGTCCAACTCTGAAAGTCCGGATAAACCTGAAGACCCGTATCCACGTGTGGCTGCACTGCGTAAAACCATGAATGAATTCGGTTTGCAGAACACGCCGATTGTAATGGCCGGCGGTGTCTGGTTTTTACGCGAATGGATCAACTGGCTCAATAGCCCGGAAATCGGTCCGATCACTTTCCAGTTTGGCACCCGTGCCTTGCTGACGCAGGAGAGCCCCATCTCCGATTTATGGAAACAGCGCCTGCTCACCCTGAAAGAGGGTGACATCAGCCTGAACCGGTTTTCACCAACCGGATTCTATTCATCGGCAGTGTATAATTCTTTCCTGCATGAGTTGTATGAACGTTCGGACCGGGAAATGGCGTTTGTCGATCATCCTGCCGGTGATCACTCCGAATTATTCACTTTCGGCGTACGCAACAAGGAGGTGTATCTGACCAAACACGATCTGAAACGCGCCCATAATTTTATCGAAGACGGTTTTAGCAAAGCACTTCCCACGCCTGATTCCACACTGATATTCGTCTCACCTGAAAAAGCCAAAGGAATTCGCCAGGATCAGCTGGACTGTATGGGCTGTTTATCACAATGTAAATTCAGCAACTGGGCGGCCAATGGACGCGGCACAACCGGCCATAAAGCCGATCCTCGCAGCTTCTGCATTCAAAAAACACTGCAACAGATAGGCCATGGTGATGAACCGGATAACAACCTGATGTTTGCCGGCCATGCTGCTTACCGTTTTGCCGAAGACCCGTTTTATGCCGATGGCTTCATCCCGACGACAAAACAACTGATCGACCGCATATGCACTGGTGACTGATAACAGAGGCAGCGAAAATAATCCACTGGCGCCGGGTAATGAATCAGAACAGCTCTCGCAACAACTGAATCCGGGCAAGGTTGAGTTGCCGGAAGATGATCTGATCGAGTCATTTAATGAGATTGAGCACAAACTGAAATATTTCAGCCCTGCTTCGTCTGCTGAAGATGCGAAGTCTCTTGCCAGAATCATGAAAAAATTAATCGGAAAACTGAACACCAATCCGCATATTCCGATAAATTTTCGTCTGAAAGTGCTGCGCTGTTTTGAGCGTGAACTGGATGTGTTTGATGTTGAAATGACAGCTGCTGTGCTCAATGCTCACAAGAATACTATCATGCAGGTAAAACAGGCAGCGAGTACTGACACCAATTATTTCCCTGTCCTGCTTAAGATGATTGGCAATGCCATCGAAATAACCATTAAACGTTTGCTGGCGAAACTGGAGCAGTACAAAACACCTTCGATTATCATCACGCGTCATTTTTTTGATCTGGCCCGGCTCGGTCTGGAAACATCTGCAGCCATGAGTGACGCCGCTCCATCGGAAACAGCACGACTGAACAGACTGCTGTGTAATCATGAAATGCTGCGGAAACTCAATTTTTTCGGAAAGACGCAAAGCCTGCAAAAAATGATCTGGCAGGAGCTTCAACATCATATCTGCGTTTTGGAACCCCGCCTTTGTCGCCGTGGCGATACTCCCGGTGATATTCACAGCAGCAACCTGATGTTTATCAATATTAACAGGCCGAATGATCCTGGTCGAATCATCGAGCAACTGCCGGAACCCATTGAATTCGACTGTATCATCATTCCGCTCGATAGGTTCATCGAACGCCTGAACAATGAGTTCAAGAAAGCAGAAACCATACTGTATAATCAACAGATGCAGACAACGGTGCTGCACACCGAAACAGTACTGGAGAATAGCTTGATCGGTTGCCGGGCAATTCTCGATGCCCTCAAAACTGAAAAACGCACACCCCGGCATACCCGGGCAGGCATCAGGGTTCAGCTTGTTATGGATACTTCAAAAGCCATCCTCAAAGCGTTCACCCCCACACAAAAAATAAACAAAAAAACACCGAACAAACCTGAATTATTCAATCAGACAAGGGCATGGAATGTGGTCGATTTCAACCAGTACGGTATCTGCCTGGAACGCATGCATGCTGAACCCATGGCCGAGTTGCCTGATAGTCTGGTGGGCCTGAACTGGTATTTTGGTGACGACAGTCTGGAACTCGAGTTCATTCCCCGCAAAGACGGTATTGAGCGACATGCTCATGAAGCACCCGGACTGGGGTTTATTCGCTGGGCCAGGGAAAGCAGAAGTGGCGAGCAGCGTATCGGTATCGAATTCTTTGACTCAGACTACAAGCTGGCCAAAGCAGCTCTGGCGCGCGGCCAGCGGGAAATCAATCATCAACACGTCTTGCCCATACTGGTAAGGCCCGGCAAGTCACTGCACACAGTCATTTTTCCTGCCACCAGGATATACAAAGACATGACATTCATGATATCACAGGGCGATCAACACGCTCACTTCAAGGTCAGGGAAATTATTGCTGCCGGCCAGAATTACACCCAGTGTGAAATAGTCCGTGCCAGAACGTCGGAATCAGTTATACGCAAGGGCTGATCACCTGTTCCCAGCATGGCATAAAAGCATCCACATCAGTGTAAAAATGCGGAGACAAACGGATACCCCCTGCCCGGTTGGCGCACACAATACCGGCTTTCATCAGTCTCCGGTACAGATCGGCATGGCCCCTCGAATCAAGCTGACGATGCCGAAATGTAACAATGCCGGCATAACGATCGGGCAGAACAGGCGTAATTAATTCCAGGTCAGAATGTTCTTCCACCCATCCCATCAATGTTTCGGCTCCGGCCAATACCAGAGCCTCAACTTTTTCCATGCCGATATCTTCAAACAACGAGAGGCTGGCATTCAGAGCATGAATGCCGAGCATGTTCGGACTACCCGGTTCAAATCGCCGTGCCGCCGCTGTCGCCACCCAGTCGCCGGCATCAAAATCTCCGGCTCGTTCCACCATGTGCCAGCCATATTGCACCAGCTTTAATTGTTCGCGTGCTTCGAGCCTGGAATAAAATACCGCCATACCTTCCGGCCCCAACATCCATTTATGCCCATCGGCCACCACGAAATCGGCATGGCAGGCTTCGACATCAAACTGCAATGCACCAAGACTCTGGATGGCATCGACACAGAACAGGATGCCATGATCATGGCAAAACTGGCCCAGCCGATCCAGATCCATACGCAGGCCTGTGCCATACTGAACCGAACTGATGGTCAACAATCGTGTACGCTCGTCACAGCTCGACAGCAACGCTGCTTCAGGATCATCTCCCGACACATCAGCCTGCTTCAGTGCCACCCCTTTGCCTTGCAGCGATTCCCAGACAATTCGATTGGACGGGAATTCCTGATTGCTCGAAACGACATTATCGCCCGGCTGCCAGTCCAAACCGTATGCAATCAACGACAACGCTTCCGATGTATTTTTTACCAGTGCAATATCATCTGCTGATGTTGCCCCGATTAATCTTTTCAGACGACCACGCAATTCACGTTCCACTTTCATCCATCGTGGATAATCAGCAGCGCCCTGTCGCATATTTTCTTCCGCAAAGGCTTTCACCGCCTCGGCAGTACGTCTCGGCCATACGCCAACCGCAGCATGATTCAGATAAACCAGA
>JAUZQI010000036.1 GCA_030951095.1 Mariprofundus sp.
GTCGGTCAGAGCAAACAGGGTGTAGTCACGACCACAACCGACATTGTTACCCGGGCGAATTTTCGTGCCGCGTTGACGGACAAGGATATTGCCGGCAATGACTGCTTCACCGCCATATTTTTTCACGCCAAGGCGCTTGGAATTGGAATCGCGTCCATTACGACTGGAACCACCAGCTTTCTTATGTGCCATGGTTTACTCCTTGCCAGCTGTCGTATTGATTTTTTCGATGCGTACAGAGCTGTAGCTCTGGCGATGCCCCTGAGTTAAACGATAATTCTTGCGGCGACGTTTTTTGAACACCACAATTTTCTGACCACGGCCGCTTTCAGTCACAACACCGGTGACCGTTGCATTGCCGGCATCAGCGCCTGCCTTGCTAGACTCGCCTTCACCAACCATAAGAACATCGTCAAATGTAACCTTGTTGCCTGCTTCAGTATCCAGTTTTTCAACGCGCAGGATATCGCCTTCCTGGACACGGTACTGTTTACCACCTGTTTTAATTACAGCGTACATATAATCTCCGTGCCTTACGCAGCTTTCGCAGGCTTGCCGTATTTCTTGTAGAAACGTTCAACACGTCCTTCAGTATCGACAATCTTCTGCTTGCCGGTGTAAAAGGGGTGGCAGGCCGAACAGATCTCAACATGAATGTCGCCTTTGGTTGAGCGCGTTTCAAATGTATTTCCGCAAGAACAAGTTACCTTGGATGCGATATATTCTGGATGAATGTCAGCTTTCACGTCATTTCTCCGTAGTATTCTAGGCTCTGCCTTTTTTCAATCTGCGAAATAAATCAATATCACGGGCTGAAAAAAGGCAGGCCCATTAAAGGGGCGCGATTTCTAGCGCCGCCGCTCCAATTAATCAAGCGCTAAAATACAGTTTGTGTTGTTTCCTTCCATATCAGCAAAAATAACGGCTCAAAAAACTACATGGATGACATCATTGCCGGCTTTCAAGATAATCCAGCAACGCCTCTGCATTTTTCGCCAGCATCCGGTAAGCATGTTCAAAGCCATCTGGGCCGCCATAATAAGGATCAGGCACATCAGAAATATGTGCCGCGTTTTCAAACTGGCGCATCATCAACAACCGCACCTCCGGCACACCAATGCGTATTAATTCCCGCCTGTTTTCAGCATCCATTGCAACGACCCAGTCCCAACTACCACAATTTTGCGCTGTAATTTGCTGCGCCCTGTGTGTGCTCAAATCCAGCCCGTATTCGCACGCCTTGGCTGCAGACCGTGGATCAGCAGAGCCCCCCACATGCCAATTTCCTGTACCTGCTGACTCAAAATGATAGTGGTATAGACCCCGGGCCATAGCCGCAGCCCTGACGATAATTTCTGCCAGCGGTGAACGACAGATATTACCCAGACACACAAACAATACACGTGTTTTACGATTATCCATGCACCTGTCGCTCCGCCTGAGATAATTGCAGATATCGTGGTGACGGGTATATGGGCAAGCTGCTTAAATCAATTCCCCGTGAACAAGCTGCTGCCACCTCAATTGCCAGCGCCTGACTACGAGGTAATGTCAGCGGCAATCGCTTCCAGTAGTTCAGTCGAACCGGTGGTTCACTGTTACAGCAAAACAAACCCGGCTCGCGTGCTTCTATATCTTGCCAACTCAAACAGGCATCTACCTGCAAGGCCCTGCCATTCTGATAATGCCCGACAAACACCTCGCCGGCTCTGGCATCTTCCAGCACCTGAACCGCTTTTTCTGTTGCAGTCTTTTCTGTTGCAATCTGTGCTGTTACAGTCTGTTCTGTTACAACCTGTCTGGCTGTAATGGCCAAAGAAGAGAGATGAACAACAGGTATACGCAATCCGGCATTGATACCTGCAAGCGTGGCAGCCCCTATACGCAAACCCGTAAAAGAACCTGGCCCTGAACCAAACGCCAGCAAATCGAGTTGCTTCCAGTCCAGACCAGCTTGTCGCAACAATTGATGTATCATTGGAATAATACTGGTTGAGCGCGTTTTTCCGGCACTGTGCGCATCCGGTGGTGACACATAAACCTGGCCGCATTTGATAATACAGGCGGCAATTTCTCCAAGAGCGGTGTCCAACCCGAGTATATTTGATTGCTCTCTGATATAACTATTGAGATGTTCTGTCACAGCTGCTCTTTCAGCGCCCGCCGCAATGTTGTGCCATATTGTTCATGCTGAAGTCCGAGCAAGGCATTCGCCAGTAAGAAACCTTCCGGATTTCCGGCATCAAAACGCTGCCCTTCAAGCAACACACCGTACACAGGCTCTTCTTTTGCCAGTGCAGCAACGGCATCGGTCAGTTGAATTTCACCACCACTACCCGGCTTCACTTCACGCAATAATTCCATCAATCGTGGTGTAAAGATATATCGCCCCACAATAGCCATCTGTGATGGTGCCTCTTCCGGCGCTGGCTTTTCAACCATATCAGTCAATCTGAGAAATCCATTTTCCTCAGCCTGATAGTCAACAATCCCATATTTGGAAACCTGATCGGCGGGCACTTGCATCAGGCCGACCACCGAACAACCAGTCTGCTCATACACCTCGCGCAACTGCTGCATGGCCGGTTTTTCGTGAATAATCAATTCATCCGCCAGCGAAACACCAAATGATTCATCTGCAACCCAGTGACGGGCGCAAAGTACAGCGTGCCCCAATCCCAGCGCCTGCTTCTGACGCACATAAATAACTTCGGCCATACGTGCGACATAAGACACTTTTTTATAAAGCTTTTCCTTACCGGCACTTTTCAAGTTGGCTTCCAGTTCAGCCGAAATATCAAAATGATCCTCGATAGCGCGTTTGCCACGACCAGTAATCATAATGATCTGTTCCATACCGGCAGCCAGTGCCTCCTCAACGCCATACTGAATCAGTGGCTTATCGACAATGGTCAGCATCTCTTTTGGACTGGCTTTGGTCGCCGGCAGGAATCGTGTCCCCATGCCGGCAGCAGGAAAGATGATTTTACGCAATGGTTTCAATGCAAAGCCCCCTTCAAAGTGGATGAGAGGGATTATAGCACGGTTTTATGACTTATGAGAGTCGACCATAGGAATGCAGACCTGAGAGATACATGTTCACGCCCAGAAAACAGAATACCGTAATGAGAAATCCTGCCACTGCCCACCAGGCCAGCGCTTTACCATGCCAGCCATGTGAAACACGAGCATGCAGATAAGCGCCGTAAATCAGCCAGACGATCAGTGCCCATGTTTCTTTCGGATCCCATGACCAGTAACCACCCCATGCTTCCGCCGCCCATGCTGCACCGAGAATAGTCGCCAGTGTAAAGGCAGGAAATCCGATCGCCACTGCCTTGTAGGCCAGTTGATCGAGCTGATCCAGTGATGGAAAGATGGCCAACATCTTCGATGTTCCACCAGCGGCTTCCAGACGATGACGGACCAGATAGGCCATACCTGCGCCACAAGCTACCGCGAATGATCCATAACCAACAAAGTTCATCGGCACATGAATCTTCATCCAATAGGATTGCAACGCCGGCACCAACGGCTTGATATCGCTCTGACCAACAGAATCCAGCCAGATGCCGAAGAATACGCCGGCGGATACTAACGAAAGCACAAATGCGCCCATGGCTTTGGCTTCATAACGTTTTTCCAGCGCCAGATAAACGGCTGCGGTAATACAGAACAACAAAATAAACACTTCATACAGATTGGATACCGGCGCATGGCCGATCTCCATATCAAACAGATAGGATTCATGCCAGCGCAGCAACAGCGCCGAACCGCCGAGAAACACCCCTGTATAAGCAGTCCATGTCGCCAATCGTCCGATAAAGGATTCCGGGGCGAACAGATAAGCGATATAGGATACAGCCGAGAAAATAAAGATCACGTTCATGGCCATGATGATACGTCCGGCAAACAGGTTGGACTGATCTTCATAAGTAATCTGACTCTGAGCCGGCTCAAACAACGCCCATATAGCCGCCAGAATCACCATCAGCACGAAGCCATCCAGCCAAGGCGTGATATTACGCGCCATTTTCGCATCCAGTAAAACCGGCTTCATCGTGCTGGCGACAACGGCTAGCCCGCATCCTGCCAATGCTCCCGTGCCACCCCACATCACACCCTTCATGCTCAGAATCTGATACAGGAAGGCATTCTCTTCATAAGCGCCGACGCCAAACATGGCCATGCCGGCAATGCCCAGCATGGCGCCGATATAGGCGTTAAAACGCAGCCAGGCCCAGCGACCCTGATAAAGAAGGGTAGAAAGTTCGGGTTCAGCAATTGTTGCAGTCATAATTACTCCTATGTGTTCTGACGAAAATCTTGATCCAGTTGTGTGAACATATCATTAAAAACCTGATCAAAAATAAGGTGATTACGGTTCGTCATACCGGCCAGAGTAATATGAAGACCCTTCGACTCAGGATGAATAATCAGCCACAGCTTGCGATGCGGCATATAAAGCATAATACACAGGCCAATCACCAGCATGGCGCTGCCAAACCAGACCACATTCATGCCCGGATCCATCGCCAATTGCAGACCGGTATAATAATGCTGCTCGAAATCACCCAGCATGGGCAGCATCGGCCATGGTAACGCCGACAACATATTCACGGCCTGCAAGGTGCGCATGGCCACATCCTGCATGCGCTCCGGGCGTTTACCCGCGCCAAACACCTCTTTCATGGCAGTTTTAAATGCCGTCAGGTTCGCATCTTTGGAGGCTTTATCCACGATTGCAAGTTGCCGCATAAAGGCGTGGAACAACTTCCATTCCACCGGGTTGGTCAAATCCAGTCCCAGCGATACCGGCTTGTAGTCCGCCTTGTCTCCGGTCAATGAAACCATCATAAACGAACCCTGATTCTTGCCCTTGGGATCGATGAACGGATTCATGAACGCCTTGATTTTGACCGGTTTCAAGTCGGGGCCACGCAACTCATAGACAACCGCCGGGCCAAGATCCTGAAAATCTATAACTTCACCCGGATTGGCCATATTTTCAACATTATACGGTTTAAAATCAGTCACTTTAATCGACAAACCCGTTTTTTCATCTTTCCATGATTGATAGACCTTCGTTTTAGCCGTGGTAATCGTTTCCGAGCCATCCATATGAAACATCTTGAAGGTGATATCCGAACCGCCATCGCCAAAGCTGGACTGATAAATGCGCACGCCCTTATAATATAAAGGCTCATTGACAATAATATCGCTGGTCAGCACCTCTTTGCCATGGTCAATAATAGTCAAATTACTGAGAAATTCCTTGGGTGCGCCGGTTGGAAAGAAATCAATTGAAAAGCTGTTGCAGCGCACTTCGAACGGCATGCTCAGGTGGCCTGTTTCCGTACCCTGCAAAAAGGAAATTTCATGCTCCGAACTGCCTTCCGGCACAGCCATATTGCCACGGAAACCATATTCAGAACCAATCCAGCCGCCTACAAGTACCACCAGTATAGCTGAATGCACCAGAATATAGCCCCACTTGTTCCAACGCCCTTTGTCCGCCCGTAGATACTGAACGCCATCCTGCTCGACTTGCCTGAATTCCCAGCCCTGTAAACGCTGGCGAAATGACTGTTGCAGTTGATCGGCATCCACATCCTGCATCTGCCAGTCATGCAAATACTTGAAATGCTTAAGTGATTTCTCGGCCACTGCTGCTTTACGGGTGCGCATATCCTTGAGCATCTTCGGAACATTGCGCCACAAACATGATGTCAGCGACACCATCAAAAAGCCGAGGATGCTCATAAACCACCAAGTCTGATACATATCAAACAGGCCCAGCGAACGGAACACCCAGTACCATAACGGCCCAAACTGTTGCAGATAATCGGCTTGGTTCTGATTTTGCAACAGCACAGTGCCGATCACCGAAGCGATCGCAAGCACAACAAGCAAAATAATTGCCAACGACATCGAGCCAATGCGCTGCCACAGTGATTTCAATAGATCAGGGAAAGTTTGCATGCGCGGCATGGTAGCTATTCATGGTTGCTGCGTCATCGACGAATAATAGTAGAATTATTGCGCCATACACGCATAATTGATGAGGCTTTTCCAGAAGATGGAGCCCCTGTCAAACACATACGAAGCAAGCGGTGCATGCGCATGCTGCATTTTAAACCCGGCTGCAACGATGCCGCGCCACGCCGATTCAGGCTGCTGGATACCACCAGTCCGCCGCATGCCGCCGCCAGTTGCCGAGTCTGCAGGCTGGCGTCCACACGCACTGCCAGTTTGCCATGTTGATAACAGCATGCGGGCAAACCGGGCTTGCCGACAAACACCATCGTCACCGGCCCCGGCCATGCGGCGCGAGCGCGCCGTCTGAGCTCCGGGGAGCAGTAGCGGGACAGCGACATCGCCGTAGCCATCGAATCGGCCAATAACAGAAATGGCCCGGTGCGTTGTTTAAATTGGTGGAGTTTTTCGATGGATCGACGCGAACCGGGATGCGCCACTACGCCAGCCAACGTCGCAGCGTGGTGTGCGATCAGGCCGCCTTGCCTGAGCAAAGTGGCTGCGCGAAGCGCCGCCAGTTTCTCGCAAGTTGGGCTTTTACGCCTCAGAAAGAATGGCCTCTGCCTGCGCATTTCGATCAGCTTTGAGCAACTGCGACAGCCGCTCATCCTGCTGGGCCAATATTTGCACCGCCAACAGGCCTGCGTTTTTGGCTCCGTTAATGCCGACTGTCGCCACAGGCAAGCCCGACGGCATCATGACCGTGGAATGCAAGGCATCCTCGCCCTGCAGCGGGCCGACAGCCATCGGCACGCCAATCACTGGCTTTATAGTCTTGGAGCAAACCACGCCTGCCAGATGCGCAGCCATCCCTGCAGCACAGATAAACACCTGACAGCCAGCTATTTCGGCATCTTTCACTGCCTGAATGGTTGCTTCCGGCGTTCTGTGTGCTGAGCGAATCATGGTTTTGTAAGGCACGCCGAACTCATCCAGTACGGCTTCGGTCTTCTCCATCACAGGCCTATCGGACTTGCTGCCCATCAATATCAATACTTTCAAAGGTTCCACTCAACTCTCCCTTGCAACAGCGCGATAGCCGATATCTCTTCTATAAAATCCACCCGGCCAGTCCAGAGATTCCAGCGCATGATAAACCGTATGCTGTGCTTCTTTAACCGTAGCCCCCGTGGCGGTGACTCCCAAAACACGGCCACCTCCATTCACAATTGCGCCATTTTTCGCAGCTGTGCCGGCATGAAATACTGTCGTCCCCGCTGCTGCAATCGCATCAAGACCGCCGATTGGCTGGCCTTTTTCAAAACTGCCCGGATAACCGTCGGATGCCACAACAACACACAGCGCAGAACCTTTTTCCCATTCCAGTTCGATTCCATCCAGCCGTTTTTCAGCGGCGGCCAGCAATACTTCACCCAAATCGGATTTCAGACGATTCATCAACGGCTGACATTCAGGATCGCCGAATCGGACATTGAATTCCAGCGTTTTCGGCCCGTCTTCAGTCAGCATAACGCCCACATACAGGGTGCCGATAAATTCCGCACCCTTCCTTTTCAATGCGGCAACAATGGGGCGGGCAATCGTTTCCAGCACTTGTTCAGCCACCGCAGCAGTCACGCATGGGGCCGGAGAATAAGCCCCCATGCCGCCTGTATTCGGCCCCAAATCGCCATCCAGCAAGGCTTTGTGATCCTGTGAAGATGCCAGCGGTAAAATCGTATCGCCAGAGACAATGAATAGACAACTGGCTTCTTCCCCTACCAGACACTCCTCGATAATCACCTGTGAACCGGCCTCGCCAAACGCATTGCCTGAAAGCATATCGCGCACGGCATCCACAGCTTTTTTCTCGCTCTGCGCCACAATCACGCCTTTACCCGCCGCCAGCCCGGACGCCTTGACCACGATGGGAGCACCCCAGCTACGAATCGTATCAATCGCCTCATCGACATTCACATGCACTTCAAAACGCGCCGTCGGAATGCCAGCCTCGTACATCAAACGTTTGGAGAATGATTTGCTTCCCTCCAGATTTGCTGCCGCCTTATCCGGCCCGAACACTGCAAAACTTTTCTCACGCAACCTGTTACCCAACCCGGCCACCAGCGGCACTTCCGGGCCGACCACGATCAAATCCGGTTTTTCAGATGCGGCCAAAGCCAGCAGCCCATTGATATTTTCAGCGCCTACCGGCACACAACGCGCATCAGCGGCAATGCCCGGATTACCCGGTGCGCACACGACTTCGCTGACGGAAACCGAACGCTTCAATTTCCAGCATAATGCATGCTCGCGACCACCGCCGCCAACGACCAGAACTTTCATGAATACCTCATTAAACCTGGAAACTGCTACATATCCTGCAACAGAAACGGGTAGGCTAGGAGATTGGGACGCTTAGGCAAGCGCAGGAAACTCAGCCGCCTATTTACCGATAGCTAGAAGAATGCCCCGAATGATATCGGTAGGCGTTGGCGGACAACCATGGATGACCACGTCGACAGGAATGATATCGGCAACAGTGCCGGCAATGGCGTAATTATCTTTGCCGAACACACCGCAATTGGCGGCGCAATCGCCCATGGCAATCACCAGTGCAGGTTGCGGCATGGCGTCGAAGGTCATTTTTAACGCCGTTTCCATATTGCGCGTCACCGGCCCGGTCACCAGCAGCATGTCGGCGAAACGCGGAGAGGCGGTGAAATGGATGCCGAAGCGTTCAATATCGTAATAGGCGTTATTGGCGGCGTGGATCTCCAGTTCGCAGCCATTGCAGGAACCGGCATCAACCGCACGAATGGCCAGCGAACCGGCAAAGCGCTTGCGAATGATCGGGGCAAGTTGTTCTCCGATTTGTTCAATCTCGTTGTTCGCTTCGGCCAGCGGCTCGGTAATCGTGCCGATTTTAGCCAGTTGTTTGAGGATTCTAATCATACGTCATTGCCCGAATAGGAGCAGTTAAAGGATTTGTTGTTGAGCGGAAAATCAGGCACGGGCACTTCGCGTACGGCCAG
>JAUZQI010000037.1 GCA_030951095.1 Mariprofundus sp.
ATGAGTCACGCGAATGTGCTGGGT
Organism: Mariprofundus sp.; assembly: GCA_030951095.1. Classification (GTDB taxonomy): domain Bacteria; phylum Pseudomonadota; class Zetaproteobacteria; order Mariprofundales; family Mariprofundaceae; genus Mariprofundus. The sequence goes on from JAUZQI010000037.1 coordinate 25, forward strand.
TTTTCAGGGTATTCTTAGGGGAAACTCGGAATAAGTGTCTCCATTCACTTATTCAGTACATGAAGAAAAAAGTGTCATTTTCCCTTCACTCACAAAATCAAGCGCTTACGCGTTTTATTTTGGCGGCCCGTCCATGAGCCGCACGGATGCTCTGGCTTTTTCAGAGCATCCTTAGCTTTTGCTTATTCCTGATGACGTTCACGCAATACAAACGTCATAGAAGGATTGTTACGCCCGCGCTGCAGGTTTACATAGATATTATCACCAGCGGCCAGCACGGCACTGATGCGTGAAGATAGGTGACGCACCATATTATACAGATTATGGCCATCCCAGGCCCATAACGTGGATGGCACGGCTTCATCAGCAATCCATAACCACTGACGTGCTTCATCCCAGGCTAAATCAACCGGGTGGCGTAATTCCTCTCGCTGCAGCCAGGTTTCCAACTGTGGTTTATCACCCTGATCATCAAACCTGAGAATTTTTCCCGAGCCTGATTCGGCAAGTAAAAACGAACCATCCTGCATGCGTTCGATATCAGCAATCGAAGCAAATGATGCAGCTCCGAATGTATGCCCCATTTTTACAGCATCTTCAGGAACAACATTTAACCATCCTTTTTCCCTGTGCAGCACACTCAACTGACGAGCTCGAATATCCAGCCGGTACAGACTACCGCCTGTTGTCGCGTCGGCCAGATAGGCAAAGTGCTGATCAGCAGAAAAGGCTATGGCCCGATGAGCAAAACGACCGGCAAACCGGAACGGTGCAATCCCGGGATGTGTACTCTCCCGTGTCACCGGATTCACGCGCTGATCATCAGGGAAATGATCTGGCTGAACCATGCGCCAGATGCCTCCCTGATCACTTCCTTCAGCTATCCACAGGGAAGCATCCGGAGCAATGCGTAGTCCGTTGACATTGCGCAGACCCTGAACCAGTAGATGCGTTCGCCCACTTTCAGTATGCAATGCCGCCACACTGGCCAAAGGAGAGAATTCACTGACTTCACTACCAAAGTAAAGCCAGCGACCATCCGATGATAAAACAATCTGATTGGGCATAAGCTGCTTCCACGCCCCCAACGAATGGTAAATCCAGCCCGGCGCAATCACCAGGCCTGCTCCGTTCACCTGACAGCCAGCCAGTACAAATAATATAACAAGGAATGTAGACAGATATTTCATGGCTTTAATGTGTACCGTTACTGTCTTGCAGACAAGTGCCTAAAGTTAATGTCAGAAGAGCTACTTGCAAAAATTGTGAACGGCGATTTACTTCCCCACTCCGGCGCATTGTCGAACTGGAATTTCGGAGAATGGAAGCACCATGCTCCTCATTCCATTTCAAAAATTCACTCGACGTGGAATTGAAACTCATCCACTCAGACTTTTGCAAGTGGCTCTAAATAAAATAAATTCATGTAGTACATTATATAATTTGCGATAACTATTTATTTTAAATCGATTATTTTATATAAACTTATTCCTGTGAAACAAGCCATTATAAAACCCTGGCGAGCTGAACGCCAAGCCATGTGAGTAGCAGACAGATCATGACCTGACCAATAATATTGCCAAAGGCAAGCGAAAAAGCACCTTCCTGTAACAACCGGATTGATTCAAGCGAATAGGTTGAGAAGGTGGTAAATGCACCGAGAAAACCAACGGTGATGGCCAACCTAACCAGTTCGCTGGCTGTTGAGCGTTCTATCAACCAGACAAAGAGGAACCCGAGCAGGAAACTACCGAGGGCATTCACCGCAAATGTGCCCCATGGAAAAGCGCCACCTGCCATTTTTTGTACACCGGATGCAACCAGCCAGCGTATGACAGCACCTGCCGCTCCCCCGATTGCCACCGCTGCAAGCTGTCGCATCATGATGTTTCCCTCATACTGGCCCTACGTTCATCCAGCCAATCCATACGCTCCTTAAGCGAGCGTTCAAAACCGCGACCGTTGGGTGAATACAGTTGTGCCAACGCTACACCATCGGGAAAATGCTGTTGTTCGACAACGCCATCCTTGCTGTTGTGCGCATACTTATAACCCGCACCATGGCCCAACTGTTTCATAAGATTGGTCGGAGCATTACGCAGGTGCATAGGCACTTCGCTTTGTTGTGTCTGCCTGGCCAGTTTGCGTGCAGCCTTCTCAGCCATATATGTCGCATTACTTTTGGCCGCCAGAGCCAGATAAATGACCACCTCAAATAACCCCTGCTCTCCTTCCGGCGAACCGAGAATTTCATACATACGGTGCGCATCCAGCGCTACATTCAATGCCTTTGGATCAGCCAGCCCGATATCTTCTGTCGCCATTCTGATTAGACGGCGTGCAATATATAACGGTTGCTCACCCGTCTCCAGCATGCGTGCCAGCCAATATAATGCAGCGTCGACATCTGAATCCCGAATACACTTATGCAAAGCTGAAATCAGATCATAGTGGCTATCACCGTCACGATCATAACGTGCTGCCCGCCGAAAACTTTGGGCCAGTGCATCATGCTTTGTCCAGCATCGTTGCGTATCAGTGTCAAATAATGATTCCAGCGCATTCAGACCATATCGCGCATCGCCATCCGAACTTGCAGCAAGCGCTTTCAAAGCATCGGATTCTATATCAAAAGCAGGTGAAAGCTGTTGCAAATACAGGCAGGAACGCTCCAGAATCGATGTGATATCCTTTGTTTCCAATGCCTTGAGAACAACCACTCGACAACGCGACAACAATGCATTGTTCAATGAGAACGAGGGGTTTTCAGTCGTTGCCCCAACCAGAACGAGCGTGCCATCTTCAATATATGGCAGCAAAACATCCTGTTGTGCTTTATTAAAACGGTGAATTTCATCCAAAAACAGCAGCCACGTTCGCCCTTCATTCCGGGCTTGTTTGACTATAGCCTGAATCTCCGCCTTGCCCGCTGATACGGCAGAGAGATGAGCAAACGGTAATACAGCCGCATCGGCCATCAATGTTGCCAGCGTGGTCTTGCCGACACCCGGTGGCCCCCAGAATACGCAAGAGCAACTGCGCCCCTCCTTGATCATGCTGGCAAACCATGAATTCGACCGGGTCAAATCCTGTTGGCCGGCAATATCCTCCAGGCTGCGAGGGCGCATGCGACTGGCCAGCGGTTCGGCAACGTCCGTTGCCACTGGCTCCAGTAAAGAAACCTGTTTGCTCACGCCGGTTTTATCATATCTAGGGCCTGTCCACATTAATTCTGGCTGTAGCGATATAACCATTTTTGTTTCGCTTCATGGCATTTTGAGTGAAGTGTGCCGAATGCCCATAAGCGAGAAATAACGTAGCAGGGCGCAAAAATGGCATATCCCGCTGGGCTGAGCCCTGGCCTGATTCAAAATCACCAAGACCATTCTGCGTTGCTCGTTGCTTATTTGGAACAACCAAATCTCACTCCTTGCGCCTTGACTGGCCTAATTCGGGACAACAGCGCTTCAATCAGATACGTGTGAACAGGCTCTAATCGAATTCGTTGGAAACGGACATCATCAGACTCTGCCTGCGATCACGATAACCGCCTGCAAAAGCACCGGTAGCCGTTTCCTTGCTAAAATAAACATACTGGTAAGCGACATCCATATGCAAGCCAAACAGGTCTCCGCCGGCACCAATACTGATTCGATGTCCATCCTGATCAGCAATCAGAGGACTGAAATTCTGGCTGCGATTCGCAGCCTGTTCATAGGCATAACCTACACGGAACTGGGTATTCTCTCGCCAGGTCCAGCTCAGACCGGCCATCACTGTCAATGTATCGCGCAAATTCAGTATATTGGGCTGTGAAATCAAGCCGGCTTTGACAATATTCATGTCTTTCAAGGCAGACCAGCGAGTCCATTTTACATCGGTTTCCAAACGCCAGACATCAGCAAAATCATGCGCGATGCCGGCACTGACATAGTCCGGCAGTTTAAACGACAACGTATCATTGGCCTGGCCGGACATATTGACCTGTGCCCCCGAGCGGAACATCGCCCCAACGGACCATGCCGGTATCGGTTTCCACATCAATGAAGCGTGGCCTCCAAAAGAAGTGAAACTATTACCCTGAAAGGATTGCACTCCCTGGGTCATGGTAGCTCGGGTAATATACCAGTCGGCACCCAGCCCTACAGCCAGATCACTGCTCACAGCATAAACAAAATCAAACGTGCTATGATCCACCGTTAACTTGGTGATACCGCTGTTAGCGGGAAAGGCTACGTCCCAGTCATTATTGACAATATACAGGGGAGAAAAACCGAAACCGGCTGCCAGCCTGCCATCCACGGGAGCCCAACTCGCATAAATCGAGCCGGTAAAGGGTTCCGTGCCGTTATTGGGGGCGTTGAACAAGGATGTTTCTACAGACGAGTCACGGTAATCAAGACGACCGCTGCCCATAATCGAAACACCTGATTGCCATGCAATGCCTGCAGGGTTGTAAATAAGTGCCGACGCATCCGTGGCCGATGCTACAAAGGCATTGGCTACACCTGCAGCACTGGCCGACTGATTGGGCTGTTCAAAACCTCCGGCCTGTACGGCTGTGCCTGCGATCAAAAACACAAGCAAAAATATTATAACTCGTTTCATAGGGTATCCTTATTCACTGACTGGCTGAACGTATATCCAACACATCCACATCAGCAGGTGGCGTAAAACTAAATAGATTTGCTGCAGGTGCAACGTAAGAGCATTCGGACAGGTACATCTGGTTACGATTTCCCAGCATATCCTGGCGCTCGATATAAATCAGATTTCCATGTTTTGAGAAGCCCAGCCACACCTCGGGTGACTTTTCAATCGATACCTGAAAACGGCGGATATCCAGTGTTTTATCATACCCCTGCTTCAACATCCTGATTTCAGATGGCTTGATTTGTCCGTTCAGCAACCGCATGACAGCCGGATCGACAGACTCCAGATTATTTAAACGTTCCGCCTGCATCAAATCAGGCTCATAATGCCAGATGATTTGACCATCGCCGATATAGAGCTGCTCATAGGGTTTCTGATACTGCCAGCGAAATCGTTTCGGCTTTAATATTGCCAGCGTACCCGAATACTGTTCATCACCACCGTCACTGAATACCATCAACTGATCAAAACGGCAGGAAAAACCACTCAGCTTTGATAAACGCCTGATACTGTTATCAAAAAAAACACTTTTCGTGTTGAGCCCTTCCGCTTTTCGATCCTGCTTGACCGTGGTAGCCGTAGCAGAACTCGCAAACAAGCCCATGGCAACCCATAAAACAAACATACGCAGTTTCAATCGATCACCCCGCCGCCAGCCTGTTCTGAACGAGCCAGTACCTTGCGAATACCACCCGAACCGGGTGCACTCACCAGACCTTCACGCTCCATCTGTTCAACCAGACGGCTGGCGCGGTTATAACCGATGCGCAGATAACGCTGCACCATCGAGACAGAGCATTGCCCTTTTTCGATGATCAATGCCGCTGCCTCATCATATTTCTCATCATGGTCAACTGCGTCCGGGCCGGAAACGGAATCAGCAGCTGCCGGCACTTCAAAGACCTCTTCGCGATAATCAGGTTCCCCCTGATCTTTCAGGTGCTCCACCAGATCAATCACTTCGGCATCGGATACAAAAGCACAATGCACCCGTTTCAACTCACGAGCACCGCTCAGAAACAGGCTATCGCCCATGCCCAGCAACTGTTCGGCACCCATCTGATCGAGAATCGTGCGGGAATCGATTTTGGATGATACCTGAAAAGACAACCGGCTCGGCAGATTCGCCTTGATCAAGCCTGTAATGACATCGACGCTGGGCCGTTGCGTAGCCAGAATAAGATGCAGGCCAGCGGCTCTCGCCTTCTGGGCGATTCTGCAAATAGCCTGCTCCACCTCTTTACCGGCCACCATCATCAAATCAGCCAGCTCATCAATGATGATCACGATCTGCGGCAAACGCTCGGCCCCTTCCTGTTTTTCGGCTGCCTTGTTATAGCTTTCGAGATTGCGAACTCTGGCTTCGCTCATCAGTTGATAGCGGCGCTCCATCTCAAAAACCGCCCAGTTCAGTGCCTTCGCCGCTTTGTGTGGATTGGTTACCACCGGCACCAGAAGATGAGGAATATCATCATACATCGATAATTCCAGCATCTTCGGATCAACCAGAATCAGGCGCAAATCCTGCGGTGATTTGGTCATCAGAATCGAACAGATCATGGTGTTTACAGCCACCGATTTACCGGAACCAGTGGTACCTGCCACCAGTAAATGTGGCATCTTGGCCAAGTCAGCAACCACTGGCCGGCCGGAAATATCCACGCCCAGCGCCAACGGCAGGCTCAACCGCTTGTTGGAAAACTCCTGGCTCGACAGTACCTGATGCAAAACCACCATTTCACGTGATTCATTGGGAATTTCGATACAGATCACATTCTTGCCCGGAATGTTGCCGGAGACACGGACACTGATGGCCGCCATGGAACGAGCCAAATCATCCTGCAAGGCAACAATACGATTTATTTTGGTGCCGGGTGCCGGTTCCAGTTCAAACTGGGTCACTACCGGACCCGGTTGCACAGCAACGACTTGTCCTTCGACCCGATAGTCCAGCAGTTTTTTCTCCAGCATGCGGGCTATAGCCTGCAATGCAGCAGGATTATGCTCGCGCTGCTTTCCCTCACCCCGACTGAATATATTCAGCGATGGCAGTTTGAATCCTGAAGAAGATGGTTCCTTGAAAGCCAGCTCTGTCTGCTGTTCCTGTTTGGCACGGCGCGATACTGTAACCTTGGCCTGACTGGCAACTTCTGCTGCGGATTCGGCGATATGAACAGGACGTTTCTTTCGCGTTTTCTTGCGAGTTTCTCTGGCTTCAATGCGTTCTTTTCGATCCGAGGCTTTCGAAAAAATATTACTGACAATGCCACCAGACCATGCCATTGCCAGACTCAATCCATCATAACATTGGCGCAGTAATTTCAACAGCGACCAGTGCGAGGCCGCCACCAAACCACTCAGCGCCAGTGTAACCAGCAATATATCCCGGCCAATATCGCCCAGTGGCAATGAAAGCGCCTGAGCCAGCATCGCACCCAGTGCACCGCCTGTGCCGGCGGGTAAACCCAAAACATCCAGCATGGAGCCCGAAGGCATATGAGCCTGAACGATAGCAGCTATTGCCAACCCCACCGGCAACCAGAATAGCGATGTCCAACTGCCCAGATAGGGGGCCTTACCCCATGCGATACGCACTGCCAGCGTGCTCATCAGAATGATCCACAACCAACCGGCATAGCCGAACAACTGGTAGAAAAAATCAGCCGCATAGGCGCCGACAATCCCGGCCATATTCATCACACTCGCGCCGGTTTCATGATTCAAAGACGGATCAGCAGGTGAAAAACTGAACATCGCCAACATAAGCATGAGCGATACACCACCAACCAATAACGCTAACGCCTCACGGGCAAGCATACGAACTTCCATCAGAACTCCTTAAACCGCCAGCACAACTGGCAACACCATAGGGCGCCGGCCAATTTGTTTGCGGCACCAGCGGCGCAGAAACAACCGAACCTCTTCCCGGGTTGCATCCATGTCTGCCAGCAGTTCCAGATCCATCTCTTCAAGAAATTGCTGCAGCGCAGCAGCGGCTCTGGCCAACACCTCTTCACTGGCAGACTCACGCAATACGCCCCGCGCCATCAGTTCCGGCACATCCAGAAGCGTACCCTCATGCTGACTCACAAGCACAGTGGCGGAAATCATGCCATCTTCGGCCAGCACCCTGCGGTCACGCAGTACAATGCCATCGATCTCATCACGAATTTCGCCATCGACAAAGACCGCGCCGGAATGAAATACCGGCCCCGCCTGAATGGTTTCATGATCCACTTCCACGCAATGGCCATTTTCGGCAATAATCGTCTTCTTAAAAGGAATGCCGGTTGCCACAGCCAGATCGCGATGTTCGATCAGATTTCTGTATTCTCCATGAACCGGATAGAAAAATTTCGGGCGCGTCAGTTGCATCATCATTTTCAATTCATGCGCCTGAGCATGGCCGGATACATGCAATGGTGCCTGACGGGCATGCATCACACGTGCGCCACGGCGGTAAATATGATTATACAGTCCGGCGATAATGCGTTCATTACCGGGAATATTACTGGATGAAAAAATCACCACATCTCCCTGCCCGATCGTGACACCTCTAAACCGGCCCTGCGCCAAACGTGCCAGTGCTGCCCGTGATTCGCCCTGTGAACCTGTGGCAATAATTAGCAATTCGTGATCGGGTACATTCCCGCATTGTTTAATATCAACCATCGTCTCTGCCGGCACATTTAGCCGGTTCAGTGTGTGAGTGATATCCATATTGCGTTCCAGACTGCGCCCGGCCACCGCCACCTTGCGTCCACAGGCAACTGCTGCATCAACAATCTGCTGGATGCGGAACATATTGGAAGCAAATGTAGTCACCACCACCTTGCCCTTGCACTGGCTCACAGCCTGCTTCAGAGCCGGCCCCACAATACGTTCGGACGGGCCACTGCCGGAGCGTGTGGCATTGGTAGAATCTGAAGCCAGCAGAATCACACCATCATCACCCAGTTGTGAGAAACGGTGGATAGCTGTTGTCCTGCCATCAATCGGAGCCGGATCAATCTTGAAATCTCCGGTATGAATAATCACGCCGAGCACGGTATGAATCGCAATCGACACGGCATCCATAATCGAATGCGTCACCGGCACGCCTTCCACTTTGAACGGCCCCACATTCACGCTGTCGCCATTCTCGGGCAAAGCTCTCAAATCGCCCTTGTAGCCACGCTCGGTCAACTTATTGCGAACCAGCGCCAAAGTCACTTCCGTGCCATATACCGGCAGTTTCAGCTTCGGCAACAAATGCGGCAATCCACCGATGTGATCTTCATGCCCGTGGGTCAGCAACAGGGCATGGATATTCAGACCCAGCTCATCCAGTGCAGAGATATCGGGCACCACCACATCCACGCCATGCTGGCCCGGTTCAGGAAATCCCATGCCGCAATCGACAATGACAGCATCATCATCGAGAGCATACACCATCATATTTTTACCGAATTCGCCAACGCCTCCAAACGGAAAACAGCGAAGTACTGGTTTACTCATTCAAACTCCTTAATATGCAAACAGAAACGCTATGGAACGCATATTCACCACGCCGTGGTCTCTGTCACAATATATCCATGCATCATACCATTGTATCTAACCCGGCATAGCCGGAAACAAACTGGAAAATCTAACCCCTTGGCCACTGATTTCACGAATTTCCACTGATGATAAAAACCTGTAACAGCACCCTCATTCTTGAATATTCGTGGCTCACTTTTGCCTGTTCGCCTTAAAATTCTAAGCCGAACCGCGACTGCCCGGCTTGATGGCCGGCAACAGGCCTTCTCTGCAAATCGGACAATCATCGGCATCGTGCGTTTCTACGCTCAGTTCGATAGCCGTTGCATACGGCACATCGAAACGCCCTTCCTCATCCGGCGCCCGATCCACCACAGCCAGCACCTGCACCGGATTGCCGCCATGCTGACACACTACGGTCATACATTCGCATACCGAGCCTCCGGTTGTAATCACATCTTCCACCACCAGTATTCTGCTTCCATCGGGAATCGAAAAGCCGCGCCGCAACTGCATTTCACCCTCTTTGCGTTCGGTAAACATAAACGGTTTTTTC
>JAUZQI010000038.1 GCA_030951095.1 Mariprofundus sp.
TGAACTGAATTCATCTATGCCGATAACCTGCTAGAATCGGGGAATGGACTTGAACTTACCTATATTAACCCGATCAACAGCTAATAGCTTATTACACAATGCCGTCGTTTCACTGCGCTCGCGCTGGTCTGTCCTGAAAGCATCCGGCCCTGGTCTGCGTGATTATCTGCAAGGCCAGATTACTCAGGACATGAACAGACTGACATCCACACAGGGTATTCACAGCTGTATTCTGTCCCCGCAAGGCAAGGCAATTTCCGAACTGTATATTCTTGAAGGCCACAACGATGAACTGATCATACTCACACCTGCGCCGTATGCCGAAGCAACCGTCGCGCGTCTTCGCCAGTTTTCTCTGGATCACGCATTGCGCATTGGCATTGTCGATAGCCTTGTTATCTGCTCCATCCAGGGCGCCAACGCAACCCAGTTGCTTAATGATTTTGGGCTGGTTGAACCGGATCTGGGCTGGCTATCCGCTAGCAGGAAAAGCGACACAGATACCTTTGCGCTGGTGATGCCGGAAAACCCGCGTGGATACTGGGTTATCAACAGCCGAAAACATGTCGATACGATCATCGGCGGCCTTCAGAAAATTGATGAGAGTGAAATGGAAGCCATGCGTATTATCCGCGGCATTCCGGATTTCGGCATTGAATGGGACGCCAGTATCCATCCGCTTAATGCCAATCTGATTGAATTCGACGGTGTATCATTCGACAAGGGATGTTACGTTGGTCAGGAAGTGACCTCCCGCATGCACTGGCGCGGCGGCATCAAAAAGAAATTATACCGGGTCGCTATCGACGGGAGTCCTGAAGCGCTCCCATGCCCTGTTCGTACATCAACTAGCATAGGAGAACTAAAATCCGCAGCAATTGACCATGAACAAAACTGCTTTGGTATCGCTTATTTACCTGTAGAAATAGCCGAATCGAATTCAACCCTGACTCTGACAAACGGTGTCAGCATAAAAGTTCTGGAGGCTTGTCATGCCTGATGCATTTATCTGGTATCATGCCGATGAGAAAGATGAATCAAAGCTGATAAACTGGCTCGCAACTGTCGAACAACAAGCTGGCGTACAGGGCAAGTTGTTTGTCCGTAAAGCGGACAACAATACCACTTTTATGGAAATCTATAGCGATGTGTCACAAGCTACCATCGACCGCATTGAAAAACTGGCTGCCTCAACCCCGTTGTTTGAAGCTATTGAACGCCGCTGTGAAAATTTTGTTGAAATTATTTAAGGAAACGCTGGTTCATTCAGTGTTGTAAGAAAAGAGAAAATCGCACTTTTCTCTTTTTGTGCTGATATATTGCAGGATGCCATAAATCAGTTTCTCTTTAAGGAAAACGCTGATTCGTTCAATGTTTCCCGCTCAGCTATTCAAGCCAAGCACATCATGCATATCATACCAGCCAGAAGGTTGACTGGACAACCAGCCGGCAGCACGCACGGCTCCGCGTGCAAATACCATGCGATCACTGGCAATATGGTTTATTTCGATACGCTCTTCATCGGCAATAAACATGGTTTTGTGTTCACCAACAATGTTGCCGCCACGCACCACCGAAAAACCGATCGAACCAGCTTTGCGCGCACCGGTAATACCTTCGCGGGATAACACAGCCGCGTCATCCAGTGCCACACCCCTTCCGGCAGCAAGAGACTTACCCATGGCCAGCGCTGTGCCGCTCGGAGCATCGACTTTATGTCTGTGGTGTGCCTCGAAAATCTCGGCATCATAATCATCACCCAGCACCTGAGCAGCTCTTTCGATCAAATTCAAAACCAGATTAACTCCAACCGAATAATTGGCTGCCATCACAACGGCTGAACCGGACAAAGTATCGCGCAACTGCTGCAACTGATCCGCATCAAAACCGGTGGTGCCAATAACCATAGCCATACCGCGTTCAGCGACAAATTCGGCATGCTGCAACGTTGCAACCGGTGCTGTAAAATCAATCAGCACATCGGCTTCGAGGCAATCGCTGACATGATCGACAAGACGGATAGCCAGTGTTTCCGCACCGGCCAGTTCGCCTGCATCACGACCGATAAACTCTGAACCCGATCGCTCTGTAGCACCAACCAGAATGGTATGCCTGCTTTCGGTTACAGCACGCACCAACATACGTCCCATTCGGCCTGATGCACCGACAATAATTACTCTCAATGCGCTCATGATCTGGCCTCATTGGAGAGATCATCCCAGAAATCTTTTACTTTACCCAGAAAAGACGAGCGTTCCGGATAAACTTCATCACCGGTTTCATTGGCAAATTCACGTAACAGTTGAGCCTGACGTGAACTCATTTTTTTCGGTACGGCAATCTGAACACGCACATATAAATCACCCTTCTGACCACCTGAACGCACATCCGGCACACCATGCCCGCGCAAACGGAATACCCGTCCACCCTCGGTTCCAGCCGGTATCTTGATTCTTATCCTGCCATCAAGTGTCGGAGCGTCAACTTCTGCACCCAACGATGCCTGTGGAAATGTCACCGGCATCGTACAATGGAGATCAGCTCCTTCACGTTCAAAGATGGCGTGCTCTTTCAGAGCAATCACCACATAGAGATCACCGGCAGGGCTACCATGCGGCCCCGCCTCACCTTCACCGGAGACACGTACTTGAGCACCATCATACACACCGACAGGCACTTTGATTTTCAATTTCTTGGTGACTTTGACGCGACCGGCACCGCCACATTCAACACACGGCGACTCAATACGGGTACCGGCACCCTGACAGGTTGGGCATGTCCGGCGTACCGCAAAGAAACCCTGCTGCATCTGAACCTGACCATGTCCACCACATGTATTACAAGGCACCGGATTGGTGCCCGGTCGTGCCCCTGAACCATTGCAGCAGCCACAAATTTCATGTTTGGGTATTTTCAGTTCAATTTCACGGCCACCGGCTGCTTCTTCCAGTGTCATGGGAAGATTATAACGCAGATCAGCACCACTGCTGGAACGAGTGCCACCACTGAATCCGAACATATCGCCAAACACATCGCCGAACATGTCTCCGAAATCGCGGAAAGCATGTGAATCCTGTGCGCCGCCACGGCCCCAGAAATCCTGCATCTGTTCATCTACACCAGCCTGGCCATAGTGATTGTAACGCGCCCGTTTATTCTCATCGGTCAGTACTTCGTAGGCTTCTGTAACCTCACGGAAATGTTCAGCTGCCGCTGTATCGTCCGGATTACGATCCGGGTGATATTTCATCGCCAACTTGCGGTAGGCTCTCTTTATGGCGTTTTCATCGGCATCTTTAGCCACGCCCAGCACTTCATAATAATCGCGTTTAGACACTCTTACTCCCTGCCTTTACAAAACGTGAAAGGAGCGGCAAGCCTAAGCCCCCGCCCCTCACACATTTCGACTTGCGCCTTATTTCTTGTCGTTTTCATCCACAACTTCGGCATCCACGACATCATCCCCTTTAGCCGTACCGCCATCGGCAGCACCCTCTTTACCGGACATGTCCGCTGCGCCGCCTTCAGCCTGTGCCTGTTCTTGCTGCATTTGCTGATAAATGGCTTCACCGAGTTTCTGTGATTTTTCAGCCAACGTGGTTTCGGCTGCGGCAATCGTTTCCGCATCACCGCCTTCAATGGCTTTTTTGAGTTCTGCCAGCGCATCTTCGATTTCCTTGCGCGTGTCTGCATCCACTTTATCACCATGTTCTTTCAGTGATTTTTCAGTGGAGTATACCAGCGCATCAGCACGGTTTTTCGCTTCAATTTTCTCTTTCAATGCTTTATCAGCATCAGCATTGGCTTCCGCATCTTTCTTCATACGTTCGATCTCTTCCTTGGACAGACCGGAGCCGGATTCGATGCGAATCGAGGTTTCCTTGCCGGTGCCTTTATCCTTGGCGTGCACATGAATAATGCCGTTGGCATCAATATCAAAGGTTACTTCAATCTGCGGCATGCCGCGCGGGGCAGGGGCAATGCCTTCCAGGTTAAATAGCCCCATCTGCTTATTGGCAGAAAACAAATCGCGTTCACCCTGCGCTACCTTGATAGTCACTGCCGTCTGATTATCAGCTGCCGTGGTATACGTCTGACTCTTATTGGTAGGAATCGTCGTATTTTTTTCGATAATCTTGTTGAACAGACCACCCTCGACTTCAATACCGAGACTCAGAGGTGTCACATCCAGCAGCAATACATCGGTGACATCTCCTGTCAGCACTGCGCCCTGAATAGCTGCACCAATGGCTACCACTTCATCTGGATTCACACCCTTGTGCGGCTCGGAACCAAAAAATTCCTGCACCTTCTGCTGCACCATCGGCATCCGGGTCTGACCTCCGACCAATACTACCTCATGAATATCAGATGCTTTTACGCCGGCATCCTTCAATGCCTGAGCGCAGGGCTTCAGAGAATTTTCTACCAGATCACCCACCAGGCTCTCGAATTTGGCACGCGTCAGCTTGATCAGCAGATGTTTCGGGCCGGATGCATCTGCGGTGATGAACGGCAAATTCACTTCGGTCTGCTGGCTGGAAGAGAGCTCAATCTTGGCTTTTTCCGCCGCTTCTTTCAGGCGCTGTAACGCCAGTTTATCGGCCATCAAATCAACGCCGTGCTCTTTCTTGAACTCCTCGGCCAGATATTTAATCAACACCTGATCAAAATCTTCACCACCCAGAAATGTATCGCCGTTGGTAGCTTTCACTTCAAAGACGCCATCGCCGATTTCCAGAATAGAGATATCGAAAGTACCGCCGCCCAGATCATAAACCGCGATCAAATGATTTTCTTCGGTTTTGTCCAGTCCATAGGCCAGTGCAGCCGCAGTCGGCTCGTTGACGATACGCAGTACATTCAAACCGGCAATCGCGCCGGCATCCTTGGTAGCCTGACGCTGGGAATCGTTAAAATAGGCAGGTACGGTGATGACCGCATCTTTGACTTCTTCGCCCAGATAATCTTCGGCGGTTTTCTTCATTTTCTGCAAGGTGATCGCCGAAATTTCCTGCGGGCTCATCTTCTTGCCATCAGCCTCCACCCATGCATCACCATTATCAGCAGCTACAATCGGGTAAGAGACCAGCTCATGATGATGTTTGGTCTCTGCTGAATCAAATTTACGCCCAATCAAACGTTTTACTGCATAGAATGTATTGTCCGGATTGGTAACCATCTGCCGCTTGGCCGGCGCACCGACGAGTCGCTCATCATTGGCAAACGCCACAATTGACGGGGTGGTGTTATCACCTTCCGCATTGGCAATTACTTTCGCCTTGTCGCCTTCCATAACGGCCACACACGAGTTGGTGGTACCGAGATCAATTCCTATTACTTTAGCCATTTTATGTTCTCCTGATCATGCAGTCATGCTGCATTAAAACTTGTCTGTGAACTCTTTTATGGGGAAGGGGAATCACAATTTCAACCCCTTTATTTCGATTGCAACCAACTTTTCACCACAGCATACGCAGAGGAAAATCAAGAATGTTAATACGCGAGCAAATAACTGAAGCAATATCATTGCAATCATATACAGTGCCCTGAAGCAATGAATCAATCTGTTTGGCTTGTTTATTTTCCTCTGCGTGCTTTGCGTACTCTGCGGTAAAACACTTTTGACTTTGAATTAACTCGCAGGGCCGCTGGAAACGAGAACTTTGGCCGGGCGAATCAGACGACCGTGAAGAGTATAACCAGCCACATGCTGGGCTACGACAGTACCTTCCGGTTCGTCACTGGACATCTGGGTGAGCGCCTCATGCAGGTGCGGGTCAAAATCCTTCCCGACAGCATCGATACGCTCAACCTCAAAGTTTTTCATCATTTCATGCCAGCTGTTGAGTGTAAGTTGTACACCCTCACGCACAGCCGTTTCGTTTCCTTCCTCTACTTCCAGCGCACGCTCCAGATTATCCACCACATCGAGCAACGCCGTAGCGAATCGTTCAACGCCGAATTTATGCGCATCAGCAACCTCGCGCTGCGTACGTTTACGCAGATTTTCCATCTCTGCATGCATACGTAACAGTTTGTCTTTCAATTCGGAAACTTCCGCCTCTGCTGCTTCCAGTGGATCAACTGGCTGTTCTGCAACGTCCAGTCCTTCAACCACTTCATCACCATTTTCATCCAGCTCGATCGTATATTCCAGCTCCTGTCTTTCAGGTTCTTTTTTATCTTTTTTTGCTGTCACGATATTATCTCCTCGCTGATTCTCAATCCTCAATCCGGGCTTGTGTAGGGGTAATTATTGTATGTTTCAAGCCCTGTCGATCAGTGCTGCTGAAAATATCATCATCGTATATACTGGCGCCATGATCATCATTTCCATCTCTGAACAAAGACTGTTTCACCGCCGCAAGACCGGCGTGTTGTACGTCTACCCTGTTTCCACCGCCAGCAACGGCGCAGGCAACCTACAAGGCAGCTTTCAGACACCGCTGGGCAAACATCGTATCGCCGAAAAAATCGGCCATGGCATGCCACTACTGACAGCATTCAATGCCCGTAAACCCTTCTGCATTTACAACCCGGAAACTTGCGACCCGGATCGCGACTGGATTCTCACCCGAATTTTATGGCTAAAGGGCTGTGAAACCGGCAAGAACCGACGGGGGGAAATCGATACCCATGCACGTTATATCTACATCCATGGTACCCACGAAGAAGATAAAATAGGTCTCCCCGCTTCACACGGCTGCATCCGTATGCGCAATGCAGACATGCTGGAATTGTTTGAACATACCATTGCCGGTGAATCGGTGCGTATCATCGCATAAAAAAGCCTATTCGATTTTGTTGGTTGATTTCAGTTTGGCTAGAAACAGCCCTACTTCGTAGAGCAGCAGCATCGGGACACCAAGCAACACCTGCGAAATAATATCCGGTGGCGTGAGGATGGCGGCAAAAATAAAGGCCCAGACAATCACATAACGGCGTTGCTCAGCCAGCGTTGCAGTATCAACAATATTCAGTCGCACCAGCAACATGATAATAATGGGAATCTGGAAACTCATACCAAAGGCAAATAACAGTTTCAGTACCAGCGTTAAATACTCTTTCACGGCCGGCATAGCCTGGATGGTGTCGGTGGAGAAACTCAGAAAAAACTGGAATATAAGTGGGAAAACGACATAAAAAGCGAACGCACCACCGGCCAGTAACAAGCCCAGACTGCCGAAAAAATAAGCTGCAAATGTCTTACGTTCATGCCGATATAGGCCCGGTGCAACGAAAACCCAGAATTGATATAGCGTCACCGGTGCAGTAGTAAAAAGGCTTAAAACCAGTGCGATTTTTAGGTAGGTAAAAAAAACATCCGGGGCATTCAGAAATACCAGCGGTGTATCCGGCGGCAGGGCTGCGCGCAACGGCTCGGAAATAAATTCGAATACCGGCTGTGAAAAATTCATCAGAATCATGACGCCAATCGCGTAGATGACAATCGCTATAGTGGCACGCCGCCGAAGCTCGGCCAGATGTGCCAGCACGCTCATCCCCGAGCTGACTGGCTCCTGATCTTCATCGACCGGAGCGTTTTCCTGAGTCCCGGTTTGGCTCACTGATCATCCTGCTTTTTATTGGTACCTGGAGTCGGTTTTGAATCAATTTCAAGTGTTTGACCAAGCTTTTTCATGATCGTTTCATTGTAATGATCAATGCCGCCTACGGTATCTTCCACGTCGTGCAGCGAGTCTTTCAACGGTGCTGTTTCCTCATCAATCTGGCGGCGGACATCTGCAATCCATCCACGCCCTTTGCGCACCACCCGGCCAACCTGTGCGAATAATTCAGGCATGCGATCCGGCCCCAACACCAGAAAGGCAATAATGCCTACCAGTAACAATTCCAGAAATCCGATATCAGGCATGATTTATCCCTGTTAAGGCCTGTTTACTTCTTATCTCCACCAGTATCGGCACCGGTTTCATCTGCAGTTTTATCTACAGATTGACCCGCAATATCATCTTTCTTGTCATCATCCGCAATATTACTGCGAAAGCTCTTGATCCCCTTGGCCAGCCCGGCCCCCACTTGCGGCAATCGCTTCGCACCGAACAACACGATCACAATTATCAGGATTAAAATCAGCTCAGTTGTTCCCAGTCCAAACATGGCAGTGCTCCATTACGTAAAGAATTAAACGCACAGTATAAGTGAGCCACTTGCAAAAGTCGTGAACGAGGATTCACTTCCCCGCTCCGGCGCATTGTCGAACTGGAATTTCGGAGAATGGAACCACCATGCTCCTCATGCCATTCCAAAAATTCACTCGAAATGGGATTGCAACTCATCCACTCAGACTTTTGCAAATGGCTCAAGTGATTGCCGACATTACGCAATTTAACAGCGGCGGCAAGCTTCACACCGCTGAAAGGCAAGATATATTTGTTGATTGCTTTGGACTAGCCCTGTGCTGCGGCAATTCTGCGCAGGGCTGGGACGTCCAGACCAGCTTCATCAGCAATAGATAACGCACGCGTGAGACGCGCCGGAGCAGATCGTCCCATACAGCCATGTTCAGGATCACCGTCGAATGCATGCAACATCCCTTCAATCAGGGCACTGCGATCCACTTCTTCAGCGATTAAATACTCCTGAATATCGAGCACATCACCGGCCACGTCACAAGCCAGATCATGAAAGTCACCCCACAGATCCCTTACATTGCCTCCCGCTTCAAGACCGGCGATATTGGTCGTCAGAATATAGAGGTTCTTCATTACCAGCTCGAACAACAATGCTTGTTCATTTTCCAGCACTACCACCGGAATATCAAGTGAACCGAGAGCCTCTTTTATCAAATCGGCAAACTGCCCATAAACAGGCGACCTGATAACCACTTTGGAATCCATGCCCTTCTTCTTCTCGAACCAGATTGAAATCACTGTTGGATTTATCAATCCGTGTTGCTGCCAGTCGCATGGCAATAATTCGTTTTGCAACAATACCAGCCTGTCGCGCCAGGCATCGGGCAACCGCGCCAGCGTGGTAGGCATATCTTTTTCCGCTACAGCCACCACCACCAATTCCGGCTCCACCACATCAGCTGCGACTACGGCTATATCCATATCACGTGTCACCGGAACAACCGGATAACCCACTCGCAGAAAGCCGCGCGCAAATACCGAGCCTATTTCCCCGATTCCAATGACTACCACAGGTTTATGCATGATTATCTCCTTATCTCCCGCAAAAAATGCAAAGTTCCGCAAAGGAAAAACAATAAACATTCAGGATCGCAGGTATACCCAGTTCTTTTGTTTTCTTTGCATACTTTTGCGCCCTTTGCGGTTCAATCAGTCTTTATGCTAATTTTTTGTATTTGATACGATGTGGCTGGGTGGCATCTTCACCGAGACGACGTTTCTTGTCTGTCTCGTATTCCTGGAAGTTACCCTCGAACCATTCGACATGCCCCTCACCTTCGAAGGCCAGCATATGCGTGGCGACACGATCGAGAAACCAGCGGTCATGCGAAATCACCACTGCGCACCCGGCAAAATCAAGCAGCGCCTCTTCCAGAGCACGCAGGGTTTCGACATCAAGGTCGTTGGTCGGCTCATCCAGCAGCAACACATTGCCACCGGATTGCAGCATTTTGGCCAAATGCACGCGATTACGTTCACCGCCGGAGAGCAGCTTCACTTTCTTCTGTTGATCTCCACCCTTAAAATTGAAACGACCACAGTAGGCCCGGCTTGAAACCTCCACGCGACCCAGATAAATAGAATCCGAACCTCCGGAAATCTCTTCCCACACCGTTTTCTCCCCATCCAGCGCATCGCGAGATTGATCAACATAGGAGAGCTGCACAGTCTCACCGATGGTCAGGAAACCGGCATCTGGCTTCTCCTGCCCGGTCAGCATGCGAAACAGTGTGGTTTTACCCGCACCATTGGCTCCGATAATGCCAACAATACCGCCACGTGGCAGATTGAACGAGAGATTCTCAACCAGCTGTTTATCGACAAACCCCTTGCCAAGGCCCTCGGCTTTCACCACCATATCACCCAAACGTTCGGCAACCGGAATAAAAATCTGTTTTGTGGCATTACGTTCCTGCACTTCGCGACTGGCCATCTCATCAAATGCCTTCAGCCGTGCCCTGGATTTGGCATGACGCCCTTTGGCACCGGCACGCACCCATTCCAGTTCATGTTGCATAGCCTTCCGGCGTGATGTTTCCTGTTTCTCTTCAATCGCCAGCCGCTTCTCTTTCTGCTCCAGCCAACCACTATAATTTCCCTCAAACGGAATACCGCGACCACGATCCAACTCCAGAATCCAGCCCGCCACGTTATCGAGAAAATAACGGTCATGGGTCACGGCCACAACCGTGCCGGGATAATCATGCAGGAACCTCTCCAGCCATGCTACCGATTCGGCATCAAGATGATTGGTCGGTTCATCGAGCAACAGCATGTCCGGATTGGAAAGCAATAAACGGCACAAAGCTACGCGGCGACGTTCGCCGCCAGAGAGTTTGGAGACATCGGCATCCCATGCCGGCAGACGCAATGCATCGGCAGCAATGTCCAGTTTGTGATCCAGATTATGGCCGTCGCTGGCTTCAATGAGTGCTTCCAGTTTGGCCTGTTTGGTGGCTATGGCATCGAAATCGGCATCCGGATCGGCATAAGCCGCATAGACGGCATCCAGCTCTGCCAATGCATCCTTGATCGGCTGCACTGCTTCTTCGACATTGCCGCGCACATCTTTGGCCGGATCAAGTTCCGGTTCCTGCGGCAGATAACCAATGCGAATACCCGGAGCAGGATGCGCCTCGCCAAGGATTTCGGTGTCGATGCCGGCCATGATCCGCAGCAAGGTTGATTTACCCGAACCATTAAGCCCCAGCACTCCGATTTTGGCACCGGGCAGAAAGGAGAGATAAATATCCTTGAGAATCTCTTTTTTGTTGGCAACCACCTTGCCCACGCCCTGCATTGAATAGATATACTGGTAATCGGCCATCGGTGCCTCCATAGAAAACTACAGCGCAGCATATGGGGAATGCACCCGGATTCAAGCAATAGCCTTGACCGCTCCACGGTCTCCATCCCCCACGGGATATTCTTCGCGCAGCCTGATTCACTTTGCTTCGATGAACTCCGGCAACAATCACCTGATGCGCTTCGTTCCCTTCGTGGTTAATATGCCGGCTTTCACGGGAGGAATAGCATGTCCACAGAATTCAAAGATCGCATCATTCTGGTAACCGGCGCTTCCGATGGTATCGGCCAGCAGGTCGCCGCAGCTTTGGGTGAAGCCGGCGCCAATGTCATTGCGCTGGCTCGCAATGAAGATGGCCTGCAACAAACGCTGGAGCGTATCGAATCTTTAGGCGGGCGTTGCCTGTGCATTCCGTTTGATCTGATGGATTTCGATGATTATGGGAAGCTGTTTCTGGCCCTGAAGGATCAGGTTCCGCATCTGGACGGTTTGGTTCACTGCGCCGGCTCCATTGATCGCTGCACACCGATGCAGTATATCAAAAGCGATGTATTCAGAAATACGCTCGATATCAACCTTACCGCCCCGAATATGCTGACCCGGATCATGCTTCCCTTGCTTAAACGCGCCAGAGCGGCTTCAATTATTTTCACCAGTTGTGATATGGTTGAAGAAGATCAGGCCAACTGGCACGCCTACGGACTAGCCAAACGTGCTTTGGCTTATACTGCCTCGATGTGGCAAATGGAACAGCCTGATGCACCTTTCCGCTTCAACACCCTGAATCCCGGCCGTGTACGCACAGAACTCTTCAAACGCGCCTTTGGTGGCATGCACCCCAAGGAAGTACCGCCGGCCAGCAGTGTCATCCCTGCTTACCTGTATATGCTATCAGATGCATCAAAAGAGCTGCGCGGTCAATCAGTACATGCTCGCGATCTGAATCTTGATTAGTATGAACAAGCTCTAACGCATAAGCAAAGCATCTTTGAAGGTTTCGAACCATAAAGAGCAATGCCCACATCCATTCATGGTGTATTCACAACACTCCATGATGGTGCCAAACGGCGCACAAAGCCCTTGCTTAGCACTGCTCTGCCATTCATCAGCATCATGAAATTCCGGCCGGTTGCGGCCTGATGAAACAAAACATCGCTTTTGCCATCACCGTCATAATCACCATTACCGGCAATCGTCCATGATGGCGCCAGACGACGCACAAAGCCCTTGCTTAGTACTGCTCTGCCATTCATCAGCATCATGAAATTCCGGCCGGTTGCGGCCTGATGAAACAAAATGTCA
>JAUZQI010000039.1 GCA_030951095.1 Mariprofundus sp.
TGCAATTTCTGGGCAAACAGAAAGCCGATACCTGTTGCATCAAGGCATGCTGCAACCTGCTCCGGACTGATATCCAGATTCACCCCCAATGCTTCCAGCACATCGGCAGCGCCGGATTTGGAACTCATGGCGCGATTGCCATGCTTGGCAACCGGCACACCGCAAGCGGCCACAATTAATGATACGGCAGTAGAAATATTAAAAGTTTTAGCCCCGTCCCCGCCCGTGCCGCAGGTATCCATTAGCCCGGTTGCGCTTGGCGAGATTTTTACGGCAGCAGCACGCATCGCTTTGGCCGCTCCAGCCACCACTTCGGCTGATTCACCGCGAAGGGATAAGCCCATCAACACGGCAGCAATCTGCGCCGGCGTCGCCTCACCGCGCATAATCGCAGAAAATACAGCTTCGCTAGCAGCACCGGAAATCTCATCCCCCGTTTGCAAATCTCTAATCATTTGAGGAATAATATTACTCATCCGCACACCCTCTTTTTATTCACCGCAGAGGACACAGAGGAAAAACAAGGCAAAAACATTGAACTACAGAGTGAAGCAAATACAAATATTTTAATGGAAGGGTAAATACAGATGATGATAAAACGATTAATGATTTTGACTTTCCTCTGTGTCCTCCGCGTCCTTTGCGGTGAAATGCTTTTCATACTTCGACTTCGAGGAAATTTTTCAGCATTTGGTGGCCGTGTTCGGTCAGGATAGATTCCGGATGGAATTGCAATCCAAAGGTCGCATGTTCACGGTGTCTCAACCCCATCAATTCGCCTTCAGCCGTCCATGCTGTCCGTTCCAGACAATCCGGTAACGGCTCCGGCACAATCAACGAATGATAACGCGTGGCCGTAAATGGAGAAGGTAAACCGGCCAACAACCCTGCACGATCATGCTCAATCAAACTCGTTTTCCCATGCATCAAACGCGGTGCTCGAATCACTTCACCACCAAATACCGCAGCAATCGATTGATGTCCAAGACAGACCCCGAGGATGGGAATCCGACCGGAAAACTCACGAATCACATCCATCGAAATACCCGCCTCGTGCGGTGTGCAGGGGCCCGGTGAAATCAGAATACTGTCCGGTTCCATCGCTGCAATATCATCCAGCCCAATTTTGTCGTTGCGGAATACTTCCGGATGTTCGCCCAGTTCGCCCAGATATTGTACAAGGTTGAATGTGAACGAATCGTAGTTATCAATAACCAGAATCATGATGCCCTGCCTTGTGCTTCGGCCAGTTCTACAGCGCGGAACATTGCCATCGCTTTATTGACGCACTCCTGATATTCCTTGGCTGGAATGGAGTCAGCTACAATGCCGGCACCGGCCTGAATATGGACATGGCCACCATGAATAACCGCTGTTCGGATGGCAATTGCCGTGTCCATGCGTTGGCCACCAAAACCGATATAGCCGACGGTGCCGGCATAAGGGCCACGCGCCACCGGTTCAAGCTCATGGATAATTTCCATGGCGCGCACTTTCGGAGCGCCGGATACCGTGCCGGCCGGGAATGTTGCGGCCAGCAAATCCAGTGTATCGGCATCCTCGCGCATGATCCCCTCCACCTGAGATACGATATGCATCACATGCGAATAGCGCTCGATGACCATCGAATCGGTTAGTTCAACGCTACCGAAGCGGCAAACGCGGCCCAGATCGTTGCGACCCAGATCTACCAGCATGACATGTTCTGCCAGTTCCTTGGCGTCGGCCAGTAATTCATCTTCCAGCGCTTTGTCTTCAGCAGCTGTTTTTCCGCGCGGACGGGTGCCGGCAATCGGGCGCACCACGGCTTTATCCATATTTCGGCGCACCAGAATCTCCGGCGATGAACCCACCAGAATGGTATCGCCGATATGCAGATAGAATAGATACGGTGACGGATTGATATGACGCACGGCGCGATAGATATCAAATGGAGAGCAGTTTAGCGGCTTGGAAAAGCGCTGACTTAGAACGACCTGAAAAATATCGCCGGCCAGAATATATTCGCGAGCTTTGGCAACTGCCGCTTCGAAATCGGCTTGTGTGGTTTGCGCTACCGGCGCTTCTGCCAGATCATCATCCGAATCCAGCTTCAGTACGCTGGCCACCTCTCCTTCATAGAGGCTGGCTTCCATGCGATCCAGCACCTGATCGGCTTCGCCCTGTTGATCGGCAGGCAGACGCACGCAACACGTTAGCGTTCCCTTGAGATTATCGAATACCATAAAACGGTCGACCAGCAGATAGGCAGATTCGGCGGCATCTACAGGATCGGGCAAATCGGCGGGAATATCCTCAAAACGGGACACCAGTTGATAACCAAAATAGCCCACCGCGCCGCCGGCAAAGGGAAGATCATCCTCGGGAAGAAATTCCTGCTCAAGCACATGGTGACGTAACCAGTCGAGAATATCGCCGTTGTAGATTTCCTCATGCCCATCCCGAAAATGTAATCTGGTTTTGTCATGTTGAGTGGTTGCCCGACAAGCCGGACTGATACCCAGAATACTATAACGGCCCCATTGTTCACCGCCCTCGGCGGATTCAAACATAAAGCAGTCGCCGCGATCGACCAGCCGTGAAAACAAGCCCGGCGGGGTCAGACAATCAGCTGACAGTGTGCGGCGAAACAGTTGCATTGATGCACTCATGTTGACAAGTTTCCTCCGCTGTGGCGAAATGCGCCGCCTTCGGAATTGGCGAAACATCCTTTTTCTGAGGCGATGGGGCCATAGCTCAGATGGGAGAGCGCAACGCTGGCAGCGTTGAGGTCAACGGTTCGATCCCGTTTGGCTCCACCATCTAAAGAAAAGCCCTGAGAAATCAGGGCTTTAGCTTTTTCAGGTTCGCCACTCATTACAACTTGTACAAAACACTTGTACAAAATTTGTAAGGTGGTGGTGCCAAAATGTCTCTTTCTAAAAATATCTATCTTCATCGCAGCGAACAATACATTTACTACTTTCGGCGGGCTATACCCGATTGCCTTAGAAAACACTTCGGACATCGAGAAATAAAAAAAAGCTTGAAAACAAGAGATAAATCAATTGCTATTATTCGATATGGAATAATGGCTTCTCAAATCGAGCTTAAATTCCTACGGTTGAAGGGGATCGAAAAAATGAGCAAACGGAGAAAATCACTAAAAGGCATTGACCCGGAATTACTTATCGGATTGAAAAGAGATGCTATTGCCACACATCTCAGTGGAGAAGATTGGGCTCTTATGTCCGGTGTTGTCTATGCCATCCGAGGCCAATATCTTGAAATTCCAGAAAAGGAAATGGGGCCGATCATGCCCGTTCCTGTTAAGATGAAAGGCTACGAACTTTATCGAATAGATGGCAACCAAATTGATGATGCATATTTAATTCCACTTGCGCTTGCCTATGCTGATGCTGCGCAAATCCCTAAATTGATTGATGAGAAGCCATTTTTTGCGAAAGGAATTTTTGGCTGCGAAGTGGGCTGGGGGCAAGAGGGCGATCTATCTGAAGAGTTAATCAAGATTATCGGTGAGGATAATTTTGATGTGGAAGAGAGTGTCGGAATAGCACTCCCTGCTGCCACAATAGTTGAGGAGAAAGTCACTTCAAAGCCTATTGAAGCACCGAATAAGGATGTGATGCCCTTTTCCAGACTGGTGAATGACTATCTGATTTATCGTTCAGATTTGAATGAAACAACAAAAGAAGCCAGCCGAAAGATTTTTGAGGTGTTTCTGGATTTGAATGGCGATATTGAGGTGTCGATCATTGGCCACGCATTAGTTACGAAATTTATCGAGACTGTACAACATAAGATACCAGCGAATGCTAAGAAAAAATTCCCGAATCGCACGTATATAGAAATTGCCAGAATGGATCATCAAAAGGCCGGACGAGCGATGATGAGCGTTGATAATATTAATAAATATTTGTCGCGACTTAGTGGCCTCTTCATGTATGCTGTGAATAGAGGCTATATGGATAAAAATTATGCTGAAAAGAAACGACAGAACAACCCTGTCCATGCTAAAGACCAAACAGAACCTTTTTCAGAGGCAGAAATCGTTCGGATGTTCACCATGGTAGAGCCATGGGCATCCAATAA
>JAUZQI010000004.1 GCA_030951095.1 Mariprofundus sp.
CTCTGATGATGACCAACCCGAATACAGCCGGTGCCTTTGAGTCTGATATCAAGGAAATATGCCAGCTGGTACATGATGCCGGTGGCCTTGTTTATGGCGATGGCGCCAACCTCAATGCGATCGTCGGCGTTGCCCGCCCAGGTGACATGGGTATCGACTGCCTGCATATCAATGTGCACAAAACCTTCTCCACGCCACATGGCGGCGGCGGACCTGGCGGCGGCCCAGTAGCGGTGAATGATATTCTGGCTCCATACCTGCCGGTTCCACGCATCGAAAAACATGGTGATAGATACGCGTTGGCCTATAACTGCGACACCTCTGTCGGGCCAGTACTCGGCACACCAGGCCAGATCGGAGTATATCTGCGCGCTAATGCCTACATCTCTGCCTTTGGACGCCAGCATCTGCACAAAATTGCTGAAGATGCAGTGCTCAATGCCAACTATATTCTACATCGTCTGAAAGACCGTTATCACGTGCCGTTTGAAGGCTTGTGCAAACACGAGTGCCTGCTCACCGATGAGATTCAGAACAAACATGGCGTCAAAACACTCGATATTGCCAAACGCCTGATCGATCTTGGCTTCCATCCTATGACCGTCTATTTCCCACTGATTGTGCATGGTGCGATGCTGATCGAACCGACTGAAACGGAATCCCGTGAAACGCTGGATGCGTTCTGTGATGCCATGCTGGAAATTGCCGATGCTTGTGAGGCAGGTGACACCGAAGCGCTTCATGAGGCACCGCTAAAACCGTTCCGTCGCAGGCTTGATGAAACTCAGGCTGCTCGTAAACCTGTGCTGGTCTGGCCGGAGTAACCATAAACTAAAAGGTTTTTCATAGCCAAGTCTTCAAAACCTGCTATTAATAGTGAACTCAGTTTTTTAGCAGGGGTGGCATATGGGCATATATTTCGAAAGCTTTGCCGAAAACAATTTCATGTTGACCATTTTTTATGGTGAAGTCATCGATGAAGACCTGAAAGCGCATACACTTGAAGCGCTTCAAGACAAATATAACACCCCCGGTAAAGTAGGGCTTGCGGTAATATGCAAACATGCGTCCGCTTCCCACCTGTCTTACAAAACCATCTTTTCGGAAGGAAAGCGGATGCAAAAGGCCGAATTCCGCAAGGATGGCAAACTGGCCATTATTGCCAAAAGCCTTGTAGGCTACGGACTCGCTAAAGTGTACGGCGTCGCTACAGAATTAGATGGAATGGATGAAACCCGCGTTTTGCATGAGGAAGACCTGGATCAAGCCTTACAGTGGCTCGGTGTCAGCGACTTTTCAGCGGAGATAAAACACAAAATTGATCAACTCGAGTTTTCTGACAGCACAGAACAAAAGTTTACTTCGAAACCCCATTAAAACAGCGCTTTGCCACAACAAAATAGCCGTGTGTGGAAGGCTTCTCTCTATACTCCACCTTGATCTGGTCGGTCGGGTTAAAGGTTTGGCTAGTTCCGAAAATCACCATCTCCTGATGCGTGACTTCGGAATCTACGGGATAATCAACACGTAAATCGTGGTCTGATGGCCAGTGAATAATCGCATCATAGCCATGCCTGAAAGAAAAGCTGGCCATGCTGTCATCAAATGTGCTGGTGGAAGGGCGAACATTGATTTTCATCTCCTGATCTCCCGGCCGTTCTCCTGTTGAAATCCGGAATAACGTGGCGATATTGATTCCTGATGGAGAGGTACATTCAAACATGACATCCACTTTTTCGCTAAAGCCGCAACCGCTGATCAGCAGCACAGCACAAACTATTAACTTTCTCATGAGAGCACTGAGAGTCGTGAAAACTCATGTTCCACACGTTCCAGGCAATCCTCAACCGCAACACCTGCAAAATAGTTACCGACCAGCCCCAGTGATTTATTCGAAAGCAGCTCATCGACCCTGGCCATGAGCTGATGATGTCCCATGTCCGGCGCAGGCAAACGGTTGGTTTTGTGAAAGAGCTGCTTAATCTGCGTCTCTCCAATCTTCAGAATATCACAGATACGTTCGACTTTCTGCTTCTCGTCAAACAGGCCCGGCTTGAAGTGGAAAGTAAAACCACGCCATTGCGGATGCTCAACATAATCCCTTGAAACAGCCGAATAGAAATCGCCGTCCACAGCGATAATGCCCGCAACAGGTTCCAGTAGCAGATCCGATTTGGAGACAACCAAACCGACAGATTCGATCTCCACCTCTTGTACCCAGCCCAACTGCTCGGCAAGCTCCGGAAGGCTATCTTTGAGTAACCTTGATGCCGCCAATACAGGTGTTGCAAGAACCAGCTTGTCACACATATAAGTAGTCTCACCTGCATCCACCTGATAACCGTCCGCAGCATGACGAATAGCACTCACAGACTCACCCTTTTTCACTTCCAGTTGTTTCTCAAGCGCGTCAATCACATCACCCAGACCACCGGCAAATGTAAAACTGCGCATCACCGACTTATCACGCGGGCGCTTGCGAAACAGCATATCGGCAGGTGCCTCATCCGCCTGTTGGCAAATCACGGCATTAAAAGCATGGCGAAACACATTATTATAGTTTTTCGAACCCACAATGGCACTGTAATAACCAGCAATGGATAAACCATCCTTCTTCAATTTGAAGATGCGCCATGCATTAAGCATTAGTTCGAAAATACGAAGGCGCGAAGGAATTGAAACCAGCTGATCATCAGCAAGCATACGGTACGATTGCTTCTGGCGCGCTTGCATAGCATCCATCAGCCCCAGCTGATCAAGTATTTTCAGCAATCGTCCATAGGAATTGAAACAGGTATGTGTGCCAATCTCCAGCCAGAACGATTCATCCTCTTCAACAACTGCCGATTCAAAGCAGCCACCCGCTTTTTCTTCTTTTTCCAGCACCAGCACATTCAAACCAGCCTGTTTAGCTTCAAACGCCATCGCCAGGCCGGAAATGCCCGCTCCGATGACAACCATATCGTATCGATTACTCATGCTGGCGACTCTAGCCTGAATTATTCATAAAAAGAAGTGAACCTCGCGTAACCCATTGATATCATGATGGTTCCGCAACCAATGCTTCGGACGAAGCAAGCCACCGAGGTTCACCATGAAAAAAGCTA
>JAUZQI010000040.1 GCA_030951095.1 Mariprofundus sp.
TTCCTCGATCTTGACCAGTTCAAAGCCGTTAATGACTCATTGGGACACGATGCCGGCGATCAGCTACTACGTGAAACAGGTAAACGTTTACAGCGGTGTATTCGTGACTCGGATACCCTTGCCCGTATCGGGGGAGACGAATTTGTATTTGTTCTTCCCAATATCCACAGCACCAATGAGCCCGGCAATATTTGCGAAAGAATTTTGAATACACTGAAAGAACCTTTTCACATTAATAATAACGAGTGTTTCATTGGTGCCAGCATTGGTATCAGCATGTATCCTCAGGACGGTGATAAACTGGAAACACTGGAGAAACATGCCGATATCGCCATGTATCGAGCCAAAACAGCAGGTAAAAACGGCTATAAATATTACAACACTGATATGAGCGAACATGTACTCAAGCGTATGGAAATGGCACGTGAAATGCATTATGCCTTGGAAAGAGATGAATTTTATGTGCTCTATCAACCGCAAGTAGATATAGACAGCGGTAAGTTTGTCGGTCTCGAGAGTCTGGTCCGCTGGCAGCACCCTGACATGGGAGTCATCATGCCAGATGAGTTTATCAGCTTTGCCGAGGAAAGCGGTGTTATTTTGCCTTTGGGTGAGCACGTGCTGCGTACAACCTGTGAACAGGGAAAGGCTTGGCTGGAAATGGGCTTACCTCCCCTGCAACTGGCCGTGAATTTCACGCCACGGCAATTTAGTGATCAAGGTTTGGTGGAAATGATTACCAACAATATTCATGCATGTGGATTCCCTCCCGAAAGTCTTGAAGTTGAAATCACCGAAAATAATGCCATGGATAATGTCAAGGCGAGTCGGGAGATTCTTCATACCCTGAAAGATTTAGGAGTCGGAGTTGCCATTGATGATTTTGGCACCGGCTTCTCTTCACTTGGATATCTTAAAAACTTTCCGGTCACCACCTTAAAAATTGATAAAAAATTCATTGACGGCGTGATAACCGATAAAAAAGATGCTGCAATTGTCGCCATGATCATCGAAATGGCGCACATTATGGATATAAAAGTTGTTGCAGAGGGTGTTGAGAATGAAGATCAACTGGCTTTCTTGCGTAACCATCAATGTGATATTGGGCAGGGATACCTGTTCAGCAAACCTTTGGATGCCAGTCATGTTCCCGATTTCTTCAACGTCTGCGAAAACAGCCCGCTCAAGTTGTATAACCGGAAATAGCCCGGGTTTTCACCATTGCCTGTGGGAGAGCAATTGCAAATATTACCTGTTTACATCAAACTATGGTGAACCACATGTTCAGTCAGGGGGAACAGGAATGCGTCAACCAGGATTAAATCTCTATCATCATTTCTTCAACAGGGCCTTCCGAAGCACCATAATCGCTGCTCTGTCTTTTATCGCATTACTGGTGGCTCTACCCTGCCAAAATGCCATGGCCTTTGAACATTTCATCAGCCGTGACGGAAGCACCCTGCTTGATGGTAAAAAACCGTTTCGTTTTATTTCAGTCAATATTCCCAACTATTTCATTCTGGAAGATCGTGCCGGTACGCATGGGGGAAAATGGCACCGGGTTACAGCATTTGAACAGCGTGATGCAGCCAGAACCGTGAAGCATTTGGGAGGGCAGGTGTTCCGCTCCTATACCTTTGCGGTTGAAGGTGGCAAAAACCTGTCTGGAAAGCTGGCACATATCTATGCCGGTAAGCATGGGCGCATCCGCTACAATGAGGAGCTGTTCAGGGATATGGATCGCGGTTTGGCCATTGCTGCCACAGAGGGGGTCAGGGTTATCATCCCGCTGGTTGATAACTGGGCCTGGTTCGGCGGCTTTGCTGAATGGGCTGCACTTTCCGGCGCACAGGATTTCTGGAATGATGCAAAAGCCAAGTCAGATTTCAAAGCATTCCTGAGCTGGCTGCTGCATCGCAAAAACACCGTCACCGGTGTGCTCTACAAAGACGATCCGACTATTATGGCATGGGAACTGGGTAATGAAATTGACAAGGCCAGTCCCGAATGGATTCATGACATGGCTGCACATCTCAAAGACCAGGATCCGAATCACCTGATTATCGATGGCGGCCACAAACACATCCCCGCCATTTCGCTACAGGACAAGAATATCGATATCGTTACCACCCATTATACCGATCAGGAATTTACTGCCTTTGCAGCGCAGGCGAAAAAGGCCGGCAAAGCGTATTTCTATGGTGAATTCAACCCGTCAGACAAGGCAGGAACCAGCAACATTATTCAGCGCACCATTGACTCTTCTGCTGCCGGCTGTCTGGCCTGGTCACTGCGTTTCCGCACTGAAGCAGGAGGATTCTACTATCATTCAGATTTTAATGGTGCCAGCGATTCGCTGCATTACCCGGGGTTTTCCTCGACCAAACCGGCAAATGAAGCCGCTATCCTCCAAATATTAAAGAAAGGCGCATTTGCCATTCAAGGCTTATCCGTTCCACCGGAACCGGCACCCGAGACCCCCACCCTGCTGGTCATTCAATCACCAACTACCATCAGTTGGCAGGGTTCCAGTGGAGCCATCTCGTATGATGTGCAACGTAGGAAAGGTAAAGACGGAGTATGGCAAACCATTGCCACCGATATTTCCGATGCGGTTCCGGTTGACCATGACGGCGAAATCGTCAGCAAACCGTCTCTTTTCAGCGATCATGCCGCAGCCGGATTATGGAACTATCGGATTATAGCCAAAAATGACAGTGGAGCATCCAGCCCATCCAACAGTGTGCAGGTAACAGTAAAGTAGTTAATACCTGTTCACACTAATTCGATTTCTTCACAAACTGCGTCAGAATCACAATCTGCTGACCGCTCACTCGACCTTCGATATGTTCAGCATTGTCGGCCACCAGCCGGATGCCACGCACGGCTGTACCACGCTTGGCAGTAAATCCACCGCCTTTGACATTCAAATCCTTGATCAAGGTCACGGTATCCCCTGCTTCCAGTACCGCTCCATTGCTATCTCGGTGTACAACAGCATCAGCATCACTATCTGAAGCACCGGCCTCAGCCCATGCACGCACATCATCTTCCAGATACATCATATCGAGAAAATCCTGTGGCCAGCCTTCGCCTTTCAGCTGATTCAACATTCGCCATGCCACCACCTGTACGGCAGGCACCTGACTCCACATTGAATCATTCAGGCAACGCCAGTGATTGGCATCGACATGATCCGGATTTTCCATTTGATCGCGGCAGGTCTCACAGGTAAATACACAGGCATCGGCACCATCATTTGGACTGGCCGGAATCTCGTGTACCCCGAGGTTTTCCGTAGCCCCGCACAATTCACATTTGGATTCTGCACGTGTCTGTAATTCAGTCTCAATACTCATCGCTTACCATTTCCCGCTAGTATATTTCGGGAGTCAATCTTCACCCCCGATTTTGCGCGGCGGATGATCAAACTCAAACCCTGTAAAGTCAAATACGAGGCAGCGCTATAACAGTTTCAATGTTTTACTGTCTGGCTTACCGTCAAAATATGTTTCAAACAAACGATGGAATACCGATGCCGGTTCTGACGCCGAAGCGAACAGGTGCTCGCATGACCTCAGCTTCAAATCGTCGGGAGAACCGAATATTTCACTCCTTTAAAGGTGGATATATTTTCCCGATTACCGCCAGCTTTCCAGAACCGACATGCAAACCTTGTTCATTTCCACCGCCCGGTCCTCGCTGGCGGCTTCGTTGTAGCAGCGCAGTTCCGGTGCATTGCCTGAGGGGCGCAGATGTGCTACTTCATCGCTGGCAAAGGTGATGCGAATGCCATCGGTGCTATCAATCGAGCTTACCGGACCGAAGGCTTCGCCCAGCAGGGCTTCCGCTGCCTGAATGTCGGCATAGGGATTTCCTGTTTTCAGTGCTGCAAGACGGGACTGGCTCAACGCTGTCGGAAAATCTTTTAAGCGATCACTGTAGGTAAACCGCTGCGGCAATGTTGCCAGCAATTCGGAAATGCTGCTGCCACTTGCTTTGGCCAACATCAGAATGGCCAGTGGAACAATCATGGCATCGCGTGTGGGCTGGGCGCGCAGAACATGCCCAGCCAGTGCAATATCGGTGGCAATGAGAAATCCGCCATTGGCTTCATAGCCGATCACATTATCCATACCTTCAGCAATCGCCGCATCCATCGCCTCAATGTCATAGGGAGAACCAATACGGGTACGGTCAATGCGCTCGAACCATGCGCATTTCTCCACTGCGCTGTTGCAACTCCCTGGCGTAGCAATGCAGAGAGCCTGCAGGAAACGTGCACACAAACTTCCGGCCACATCGCCACGC
>JAUZQI010000041.1 GCA_030951095.1 Mariprofundus sp.
TCCTACCGATGCCGGAGCCAGTCCTCTACTCTACCCTTTTTTATGTAACAAAGTATAGAGAGGGACTTCCGCTTCGATCCAGCCCCTTGTAGGTCGTTAATTTCGCTGCCTCGGATCGAGCCACAGTCCGAGTATATCTGCCAATAAATTTGCCAGCACATAGAAAGCGGCAATAATCAGTACACAACCCTGTACTAGCGGATAATCGCGACGTTGAATCGCCTCAATGGTCAACAGGCCCAGGCCCGGCCAGTCAAATACGGTTTCGGTAATCACCGCGCCGCCGAGCACAGCTCCCAGTTGCAATGCAAACATGGTAATAACGGGTACAGCAGCCAGCCTCGCCGCATACCGCCACCAGATAACACGTTCGGATACACCAAATGCGCGAGCTGTGCGCGTGGCATCTGAACTCATCGCTTCCAGCCATGATGAACGAGTCATGCGGGAAAGAACGGCTGCCAGCGCCGTTCCCAGCGTGATTGCGGGGAGCACTATCGAACCGGGTTGATCCATGCCGGAGACAGGTAGCCAGCCTAAGCCCACCGCAAAAACAAGCATTAACAGAGGCCCAAACCAGAAATTGGGAATGGAAACGCCCAGCAGAGAAAAACCCATCGCGGCTACGTCCTGTGATTTTCCGGCATGGCGAGCAGCCCAGTAACCCAGCGGCAGCGCCAGTAACACTGCCAACAACAAGCTCGTGAATGCCAGTTTCGCAGTCGCCGGAACCCGTTCTATGATTCGCTCCAGCACAGGCCTGTGATCCACCAGACTTGCGCCCCAGTCGCCCGTGCTTAAACCGGATAAATAATGACTATATTGATAGAGAATTGGCTGATCCAGATGCAGTGCCTGTCGCAAGGCCTCACGATCCGCCGCCATCGCTGTCTCACCCAGCAGGGCATCGACCGGATCACCGGGCACCAAATGCAGCAAAAAAAATACCAGCGTTGCCACGCCCAGCAGGGTGGGAACAGCCTGCAATATCCTGATAAATACGATCCGCCCGAACACACGGACAGCCTAACCGGCTTGTATGCCGGGTGATAGTCAGATGATGTGAAAAGCGAACTGAGTGTGATCAATAAGCATTTGATTCGACAGGGCAAGTCACATTCCGGACATTTGTCCTGACCATGCAAACCAAGTCTACTGCACACTTGCCTTCCCGATGCTGCACGGACATCCTTTCGTGCATGCAGACAGAACAACATTTCGATGCGCAGGAAATCGCCAAGTTCGAGGCTATGGCTGATGAGTGGTGGGATCCGTCCGGCAAGTTCAAACCGTTACATAGAATCAACCCGCTCAGACTCGACTACATTGTCTGCCAGATAAAACTGGCGGGAGCTTCGGTTCTGGATGTTGGTTGTGGCGGCGGATTGCTGGCCGAAGGTATGGCTGCACGCGGTGCAACGGTGACCGGCATTGACCGCTCACCCAAAGCACTCGGCGTGGCTCGGCTGCACAGTGAACAATCCGGCCTATCGGTTGAATATGTGGAAACTGATGCTGAAATATGGGCAGAAAATCATGCGCAAACATATGATGCAGTTACCTGTCTGGAGGTGCTGGAACATGTGCCGGATGTACCACGCACCGTTGCTGCGTGCGCAGCCATGCTTAAACCCGGTGGTCATTTCTTTTTTGCCACGCTGAATCGTAACCCGGTGTCTTATCTCAAGGCTATTCTGGGTGCCGAATATATTCTCGGCTGGCTACCCAAAGGTACGCACGAATATGCCAAGTTCATTAAACCGTCGGAAATGAATGTCGCTTTGCGAGATGCCGGCCTTGAAATGAAGGCTTTAAAGGGCATGAGCTACACCATGATGACTGATCACTTCTCACTAAGTGATGACTTGTCCGTCAACTACCTTGGTTTCGCCACAAAATCCGGCCCGGACGCCGTAACATAACAGCCCTTGAACCCAAACCTGGACTGATCTCCGGTGGACGAGTTAAAATTGTAGGATAGCTTGCCTCGCCATGCTTCGCCCGCACAGGTTTTTTTATGTTTCCATTTTTCTGGCCCTGTTCACGATTACGTCAACGGTGTTTGCAGAACCGGTGGATATTACCGCTGATGAGATCAGCCGAACTACTGACGGCATAGTGAATGCACGCGGCCATGTCGTCATTAAACGCCAAACCGATACGTTGACAGCCGATGAAGTGATATACCGGACAAACCAACATGTTCTGGAAGCAAAAGGTCATGTCATTATCAAATCGGAACAAGCTATCATCAACGCGGAACAGGCCATCATGCATACAGGCAGTAAAACCGGTAATATGCGCAAGGCAGTAATCATTCTTCCAGGCGGCGAACGACTGGCGGCTGAGCGAGTCAAACGTATTGATGATCATACCTTTGAGGCGGAAGAACTAACGTTTTCTTCCTGCCCAATTGATCAGGAATCCTGGCGAATCGCGGCCAAACATGCTGTGCTTGATCAGCAGGATGGTAGCCTGACAGCCAAAGATAGCCGCTTTGAATTATGGGGCGTTCCGGTGCTGTATACCCCCTGGTGGCAACAGTCGACCAAAAGAAAATCCGGCTTTCTCATTCCCGGCGTGAACATCGGCAAACGTCGCGGCACAGAAATCGCGCTACCTTATTATTTTGCTCCTTCGGAAAATTGGGATACCACGCTGACACCACACTGGATGAGTGCACGTGGCTTTATGGGTGAAGCTGAACTTCGCCATGCATCCTCATTTGGGCACGAGGAAATCAACTTTGCAGGCATCAATGATACGGTCACAAGCAGTAATCGTGGTCGGATTCAGGGCGATATACACTGGAACCTGCCGGCCAATATGGCGCTTGATGTTAAGGCTGATCATATCAGCGATAACAACTATCTGGCCGATTACGCAACAGGCAGGAACATCAGCACCTCGTATTTGCAGAGTATCGCCACGCTATCCCAATCAGGACAACTTGGAGGCATGACTGGAGACTGGTTCATCCAGGCACAGCATCAACAGACAACGCTACTGCCCAGCAATGCAGCCACATTACAGATTTTACCCCGCCTCCAGAGCAACATGCAGTGGGAATTGCCCGCTAATTCGTTACTGCATATTGATCAGCAAACGACACGTTTCGACAGACGTGAAGCTTCACGCAGCAATAATTTCGTGGATGGGTGGCGTTTCGATATTCACCCCTATATAGAAATCCCATGGGAGTTGAAGGCAGGGGGAATTTCAGCAACGCTAACAGCAGGTTCACATCATACGCGATACTGGTTGCAGAAGAATGTACAAAAAAGGCCAAAGAGAAAGATAGGCACCAAACCGATCGATACGACTCCGTTTCGTAGCACCGCCGAAATAAGCCTGGAAATGCGATCCGACTTTGAGTCGATCAACGAAAAACGTACACGAAGGAATGTTATTTCTCCCATTGTACGTTATGACTATATCTATGCTCCGGATCAAACCGACCTGCCAAATTTTGACTCGCGCTTTAGCAAACTAACATTGAGTAATTTACTTTCCGGTAACCGCTTTACCGGATATGATCGCATAGAACATGTTAATCGCTTTAGCCTGATGCTCGAAAGCAAACTGCAATTCAAAGACGATGAAACATCTTCAGCCAGAGATGCTGTGATTGTAAGCTTGGGAACTTCCTACGATCTATTGCAACAGCGTGTGGATACCCGGCTACAACGAGATCCTGTGCGGGCATTTTCCAACGTGATTGGTGAAATTATATTAGAGCCTGTTTCCGGTATTACTCTGCGTAGCTCAGGACAGTATAATACCAGCAGACATTACTGGGCCACGATGACATCAAGTTTAGGCCTTTCAGCCGAGAATAATCAGCTGTATGTTGGCTATACCTTTACTGACAAACGATATGCACGTGCTGCCAAATTGATTGATCTTCGTGGTGCTTTTAGTCTAAACCAGCGATGGCAAGCAACTGGCGGTTGGAAATACGATGTATTGCTAAAATCAACGCAGCAGGCCTCTGTTGGACTACAATACACCCATGCCTGCTGGAAAATCGGTTTGGAAGGCTACCGCATCAACCGGCGTAGTGGCACAAGCACAACATCCAATGTCGGTTTCCATCTGTTGCTCGAGTTCAAAGGGCTGGGTAGCGTTGGTTCCTGATTGTAATTTTATTTTTCGAAAATCTTACCCCCCCGTCACTGGAGACTTCATGCACTTCCCCGTTTTGCTGGCCACCTTGCTATTGGTTACCCTGCCCATCAGGGCTGAACCTATCGACAGCATTGCCGCCATCGTCAATAACGAAGCCATTACCTGCTATGAAATTCAGCAAGATATGGAAAAAACACTTAAACAATTGCACCAGTCTGGTTCAACCACGTTGCCATCGACAGTCGCCCTCAAACAACGTGCACTGGATGCCCGGATCGTTAAAACCCTGCAAATGGATGAAGCACGAAAACTTGACTTAAAAGTCAGCAAGGAAGAGCTTAACAAAGCTATTGAACGTGTAGAATCCAGCAACGGAATGCTTCCGGGCCAATTGAAAGATGCACTGAAACAACAGGGAATCAATGTTGAGCAGTTCAAGGAAAACCTGCATGATCAGATTCTGATCAATAAATTGATTAACATCGCTGTACGCAGCAAACTGCAAATATCCGAAGAATCGATCCGTGAATATTACAGGAAATACATGGCTGAAACCAAACCTCGTCGGGAGATGCAACTCGGTCATATTTTTATTTCTCTTCCC
>JAUZQI010000042.1 GCA_030951095.1 Mariprofundus sp.
CACTGAGCAGCCAGCTAAAGAAATAAACAATGCTATCAGAATAAATCTCATATCTTCTCTCCATTTGTAAGAAATCTGTTTCATTACAACACAAAATGCAATCAAAGGCTGCTGCTCCATATCTCTGTATGCCAACAGCAAAATTATTGAATCAATGATTTCCGAAGGTGCGCAGGAGTCGAAAGCATCGAAAGGGGTCTACCATGCAAAATCCAATGATAGACCCCTTTTTTCTTTCTAGGAATACAGTAAGCGTGCCCTGTTTATCCTGAACTGACTGAAGCCCTGCCAGACAACGAGATCAAAAATGATTCATGGCCTTTATAGACTGCCTGTCCCCTCCATCCAGTTTGAATGGAGAAATGTAAGGGCATGGTGGAATTCATGGATTGTGCGGGCTAGGGTTTGACCATCCTGAAAGACGGTACCCAAGCTGTTCACGCAGCCGGACCGAAGCGGAAAGGAAGCTATGAACGCACGTAAACCAATCACTGCAGCAACGCTGTTGCGCGCCAGGCGGTGTAATGAAAAAACCGTATGGCTGACGGCTTATGATGCCGTTTCAGCCACCATTGCCGAAACTGCCGGAGCAGAAGTACTGCTCGTTGGCGATTCGCTCGGTATGGTCTGTCTGGGTTTTGATTCCACCCTGCCTGTCACCCTTGATCATATGATTCATCATACCGCTGCCGTGGTGCGTGGCCGAAAGCATGCATGGGTCATCTGCGACCTGCCCTTTGGCACCTATCAGCAATCTCCCGAACAGGCCTTTGAATCAAGTGTGCGTGTATTACAGGAAACCGGCTGCGATGCGGTGAAGATCGAAGGTGGCGAACACATGGCTGCCACCATTCTTTTTCTTGCCGAACGTGGTATTGCCGTGGTTGCCCATATTGGCCTGACACCACAATCGGTGAAAAAATTCGGTTCCTATGGCAAACGCGGCAAGGATCATGTTGAACGTACACAGCTGCTCAAGGATGCAAAGGCCGTCAGTAGCGCCGGTGCTGTGAGTCTGGTGCTGGAAAACATCCCTGCCGATCTGGCTGCTGAAATCACGGGCTCTGTCGATATCCCGACTGTCGGAATCGGTGCCGGTGCCGCCTGTGATGCCCAGGTTCTGGTATGGAACGATTTACTGGGCATATCCGAATCCAACCCCCCGTTTGCTCCGGCATACGCTCATGTGCGTGATACCATGACAGATGCCATTTCCCGCTGGGTCGCTGACGTCAAATCCAGTCGCTTTCCTGAATGATGCTTTTCGCCTACCCCTCCCTCTTGCAGGTTTGCCGAGCAACATTATTTCAAACGGAATCGAGCTGCGGAGCAGCGTCCGTTCGAAATAATGTACGCGAGGGTACCCGCAGGGCAACCATGCCCGAGGGTTCCCTTTCTTGGTTCTTCTTTGGGAACGCAAAGAAGAACAGGTCATGATTGGGTAATTTCATATGAGAATTGCACACTCAGCAGATGAACTGCGCCGTCAGTTGAAACCACTGCGTAGTCATCAAACGATTGCCTTCGTGCCAACCATGGGTTGTCTGCATGCAGGCCACATGAATCTGATTGAAAAAGCCGGAGAACTGGCCGACATCGTTGTCGTCAGCATCTATGTGAATCCGCTGCAATTTGGAACAGGTGAAGATCTGGATGCCTATCCGCGCACCTTTGATGTAGATGCGGCATTGTGCGCCGGAGCCGGTGTGAACTTTCTGTTTTACCCTGCCACACTATACCCGAAAAGCGGCCCGAAAATCACGCTCAAGGCCACCCGACTTTCCAATTGCCTGTGCGGCGCATCGCGGCCCGGCCATTTCGATGGTGTCATCACAGTGGTGAATATTCTGTTCAACATCATTCAACCCGACTTTGCCGTGTTCGGCGAAAAAGACTGGCAGCAACTGACCATTATTCGCCGCATGGTCAAAGATCTCCAGATGCCGGTTGAGATTATCGGCAGCGAGATTATCCGAGAGGCAGATGGCCTTGCCATGAGCAGCCGTAACCGTTATCTCTCCAACACCGATCACAGTCAGGCATTAGCGCTGTCACAAGCTCTGACTGCCATGCAGCAATCTGCATTAGCTGGCGAAACAAGCGTTGGCGTATTAAAACATATCGCACAGAGCATTTTCGATACCGCCAGCATCCAGACCGAATATCTCGATGTCCGCAGCGCAAACTCGTTAAAAGCCAGACATATACTGGACAAACAGCCAGCCCGTGCCTTTGTCGCCGCCAGGGTTGGCAATGCACGACTGATCGATAATATGCCGCTCGAACTCAATATATCTCCCGAACCTGCAACCTGCACAGAGGACTCACAATGAAACTCAATATGCTAAAATCAAAAATCCATCGCGTCACGGTGACCCATGCCGAACTCGATTACGAAGGCTCCTGTGCTATCGATCAGACCCTGATGGAAAAAGCCAATATTCTGCCGTTCGAACAACTGCATATTTATAATGTCGCCAACGGCGAGCGCTTCACCACTTATGCAATCACCGCCCCGCGTGGATCCGGCACCATTGGTGTAAATGGTGCCGCAGCCCATAAAGCAGCTACCGATGACTTACTGATTATATGCACCTATGCAGAGATGAAAGTGGCTGAAGCCGAGCATTTCAATCCGGCTCTGGTTTATGTCGATGAGTATAATGCCATCACCCACACCAGCCACGGTCACCTGGCCGCAGCCTGATCGGAGAGCAGTGGCCATAACCCCGATATGTTATACGCAGTCAGCAATTTCAAGGTTGAACTCGATGAGGATGAAACCGCTGTAAACACCCGCCTGATTGCCATGCTCGGCATCAGCCGTGATGCGT
This sequence comes from Mariprofundus sp., assembly GCA_030951095.1. Taxonomy (GTDB): domain Bacteria; phylum Pseudomonadota; class Zetaproteobacteria; order Mariprofundales; family Mariprofundaceae; genus Mariprofundus. Next base: position 2,835 of record JAUZQI010000042.1, read on the forward strand.
GTATGAATATCGTTTGTGTTCGCCGCGCTATTGATGCGCGCAAAAAAAGCCGTATCCACTTCGTCTGCACCTATGAAATCGAACTATCGGACGCGCTAACCACCCTGCCCCCGCAGGTCAGATGCATGGAACACTCCGCACTGGAACCAATAAGCCCTGATATCTTCAAGCAACGTCGCGAGAACACATCGCATGCCATCATCATCGGTGCCGGCCCTGCCGGACTCTTTGCCGCGATTTCACTAGCCGAGGCAGGCATACAAGTCACCCTGCTGGAACGCGGCAAGGCGGTGGAAGCACGCATGCGCGATATCGGCCGATTGCGCTCGCGTGGCGAATTGAATCCGGAGAGCAATATCTGTTTCGGCGAAGGCGGCGCCGGCACCTATACCGACGGTAAACTTTACACCCGCATCAAACATCCATATCTGCGCCATGTGCTGCACACCTTTGTTCGTTTCGGAGCCAGGTCTGATATTCTGATCGATGCGCATCCGCATCTGGGCACCGATAAACTGGTGCATATTGTACGCCAAATGCGCCAACACCTGCTCAGCCTCGGTGTAGATTATCGCTTTGAATGCCGCGTGGATGATCTGGTGATTGATGCTGGCCGAGTCACCGGCGTATGTATCGAAAATGGAGAAGAAATCGCCGCCGATCATGTGATTCTGGCTACCGGCCATTCTGCCCGCGATACTTTTCATCGACTGCATGAACGGGGCGTTCACATGCAGGCCAAAGCCTTTGCCGTAGGCGTTCGCGCCGAGCATCCGCAGCAACTCATCAATCGCAGTCAGTACGGACGCATGGCCGGTCACGCCAAACTCGGTGCGGCGGAATATAAGCTCACCCATCAAGTGCCTGACCCTTATCTGGATAAACGCGGCGTCTATTCATTCTGCATGTGTCCGGGTGGGCTGATTGTACCCTCGCCAACCGAAGCAGGCGGCATGGCAGTCAACGGCATGAGCAATGCCAAGCGAGCCGGAGCATGGGCCAATTCCGGCATTGTCGTGCAGGTCACACCCGATGACATGCAGCGCCATGGCATTTCGAACAACCCGCTGATGGGCATCGAATTCCAGCGCCAGCTTGAAACAGCGACATTCCGGGCTGCGGGAGCACAGTATGCAGCACCCGCCATGCGTCTGGTTGATTTTATTGGAAAAAACGCCACTGGAAAACTGGCTCCCACCCGCTTCAAACCCGAAGCTATCGCTGCCGATTTATGGGATGTCTTTCCAGACTGGCTGGGGGAACCGCTGTGCGCCGGCATCAAAGGTTTTGGTCAAAAGATGCGGGGCTTTGTCACCACCGAAGCGAATCTACTGGCGGCGGAAACCCGCACCTCATCACCGCTGCGCATTGATCGCAACGACGACATGCAATCGATCAATATGCCCGGTCTCTACCCTGTCGGCGAAGGCTCAGGCTATGCAGGCGGCATCGTCAGCGCAGCTGTTGATGGACTCAAAGCCGCAGCGGCCATTATCGAAAAAACAACAGCATGAATGCCTGCGATACAGGCTTTCCATGTTCGGCCAATCCCAATGCCCGCATTCTGATTCTAGGCTCCATGCCAAGCGTAAAATCGCTGATAGCGGCTCAATATTACGCCCACCCGCAAAATGCATTCTGGCCGATAATAGAAGAACTGTTCAGCTTCAATAGCGGGCTGGAATACGAACAACGACTAGCCTGCCTGCGCACCAATCATGTGGCGCTATGGGATGTGGCGCAGCAATGCATTCGTCCCGGCAGTATGGATCACGCCATTGACATGGAATCGGTAACGCCCAACGATTTCTCCGTATTTTTCGATACGCACCCACATGTTCGCGCAATCTTCTTTAACGGGCGCAAGGCCGAAGAACTGTTTCGCAAACGAGTATTATCCCTGCTGTCGGACAAACACCGTCAGATTGAACGGCACCTGTTGCCTTCAAGCAGTCCAGCTCATGCCGGCATCAGCCGCGCCCAAAAACTTGAGGCATGGAAAATCATCGTTCAAACCCTTGAAAACAGTTAAGAGCAACCCTATCTATCGAGTCGATAGCCTTAACATGAAATAAATCATGCACGTTAAGAACAATCATTCAGGAGAACCCATGACTGCAACATCCACAAAAGAAACCCATGCCTTTCAGACCGAGGTCAAACAGCTACTGGATCTGATGATCCATTCGCTCTATTCCAACAAGGAAATCTTCCTGCGTGAATTGATTTCCAATGCCTCCGATGCGGCGGATAAATTGCGTTTCGAGGCCACCACGGATGATGCCCTGTTTGAAGGCGATTCCGATCTGCATGTCTATATCGATGTCGATAAAGACAATCGGACGATTACGGTGCGCGATAACGGTATCGGCATGAACCGTGATGAAGTAATCGACAATATCGGCACCATCGCCCGCTCCGGCACCAAGGAGTTTTTCGGCCAGCTTTCCGGCGATCAGGAAGCCGATGCGCATTTAATCGGACAGTTCGGCGTCGGTTTCTACTCATCCTTTCTGGTCGCCGATAAAGTCACCCTGACCACCCGGCGTGCCGGCGTGGAAAAAGAACACGGTGTACGTTGGGAATCAGTATGTGATGGCGAATATGAACTGGAAACCGTCGAAAAAGAGACGCGTGGCACCGAAATCACGCTGCACCTACGTGAAGAGGCCGATGAATTTCTCGAATCCTACCGTCTGCGTTCGATCATTCAAAAATATGCCGATCATATTCCTTTCCCGATCCGCATGATGGGCACGCCGATGCCAGCTGCCGAAGGCGAAGAGGAAAAACCGGCGGAAATTGAAACCGTCAATCAGGCTTCAGCACTGTGGACACGCCAAAAATCAGAATTGAGCGACGAGGACTACAACAATTTCTATAAGCATATCGGCCACGATTTTGAAGACCCGCTGGCCCGTTTACATCAGAAACTCGAAGGCAAATACGAATATTCCCTGCTGCTCTATTTGCCCAAACGCGCCCCGTTTGATTTGTGGCAGGCCGAAGCCAAGCACGGTGTGAAGCTCTATGTGCGCCGCGTTTTTATTATGGAGGCCTCGGAAGACCTGTTGCCCCGCTATCTGCGTTTTGTACGCGGTGTGATGGACACCAACGATTTGCCGCTGAATGTTTCGCGTGAAATCCTGCAACAGAGCCCGGCGATGGATGCCATGAAAAAAGGTGCCACCAAACGCGTGCTGGGTCTGCTCGAAGAACTGGCGAAAAAGGCCGGTGAAGCCGGTGATGATGATACCATCAATACTGACTACGCCGGTTTCTGGAGCGAGTTCGGTAACTGTCTGAAAGAGGGCATCATTGAAGATTTCTCCAACCGTGAACGTATTGCCAAACTGTTGCGTTTTTCCAGCACGGAATCCGATGATCAGAACGTTTCCTTGACTGAATATGTCGAACGCATGAAAGAAGGTCAGGATACCATCTATTTCATCACCGCAGAATCGCTGGCCGCTGCCAAACACAGTCCGCATCTGGAAGTATTCCGAAAAAAGGGTATCGAAGTCCTGTTACTGTCCGATCGCATTGATGAATGGCTGACCTCTCACCTGACCGAATTCGATGACAAGAAATTGCAGTCCATCGCCAAGGGTGAACTGGATCTCTCCGGCATCGGCGAAAATGCCGAGGAAGAAAAGAAAGAGCAGGAAGAAAAAGCCAAGGCAGCTGAACCTGCCGTTGCCAAGATCAAGGAATCGCTGGGCGAAAAGGTCAAGGATGTACGCGTCACTGACCGCCTGACCGAATCACCGGCCTGTCTGGTCTCCGATCAGTTTGATATGAGTTCCAATATGGAGCGCATCCTCAAGCAGGCCGGACAGGATGTGCCGGATATGAAACCGATTCTGGAAATCAATCCGGATCATGAACTGGTGCAGCGCCTGGCCAAAATGCGATCGAAGGACAAGATCAGCGATTTCTCCAGCATCCTGTTTGATCATGCTGTATTGGCCGAAGGTGCGTTGCCGGAAGATCCGGCCGGTTTTGTTCGCAAAATCAATGCCCTGCTGAAGTTATAATACCGCATTTCGCGGACTGCAAACAGGCCGTGGCATTCGTCACGGCCTGTTTGTTTTTCGGATCAGCGAAATGAAGACCAGGGAACTGAACAAAGCCAAACAGCAGTTATGAAGCCGGTTGCCTGGAGAGCAACTCCAGATGCTCCTGTTCATCATCAGTCACAGCAGTGAGCGCTTCATCGGTATAATCAAAAGCTGTCGAATCTGCCTTGATCCGGCGACGCACGCCGGCAAATTTCAATAGCATGAGTACAATGCAGACTTGACCGCGAACCACTTCCCACACCCGCCGCGGATAAAACAGCAACGAATTTTCAATCGGCAACCCCGGCCTGCGATCTCGTCGATATTTATGACGAAAATAACCACCCTCGAGTGGGTGCAGTCCCTCAAATTTATGGCAGCCGTAAAACCACAGCATTAAAAACATCATTTTACCTACGCTGATACCGGAAGCTCGCGCCCGCTTGAGCACGGTTTCTATATGTTCAGGTGTATAATACGTGTCCCAGGCCTGCTGATAGACCTGTTCCCATTGCTCACGGCTCATATTCGCATGTTCGGTGGTGACATGATTCAGGTCGTATTTATTCATGTCCGGATCCATCCACACATCGCGGCGATGTAAACCCTGATGATCAGCCGATCCAGGCAACGGTGTCAGGAAAAAAAACTCCAGCAAATCTACCGGTAATTCTCTTTTAATCACTTCAATATCACTGATAATCCGCTCCGGCGTATCATTAGGAAAACCCAGAATATAGCCGGCACAGGTCATCACACCGACATTACGCCATGCCTGCATCAGCTTACGATATTCGGCTATTTTATTCTGCTTCTTACCAGCGGCTTTAAGATTGTCCGGGTTAATATTCTCTAAACCAATAAAGGCGCGCCGCACACCGGCCTTGCCAGCTTTTTCAATAAAGCGGGGAATTTTGTGGCTCATCGTATCGACCTGAATGGTCATACGCACGGTGATGCCATCGCGTTTCTGCATCAAAATCAGGCGATCAAATATCTCTTCCCAATCCCGATTGCGGGCAAAATTATCATCGGTAATAAAGAAACGGGTCACGCCCTGATCGGCATTGCTGCGCACGATTTTCTCCACGTCATCAGCTGAACGTCGTCGCGATTTGCGACCCTGCACATTGATGATGGTGCAAAAACTGCACACGAACGGACAACCGCGTCCCGCATCAAAACTGGTCAGCGCCCCCATTGAGCGCTTCAGCATCTCAGCCGGTAAAAACGGCGTAGGCTGATCCTCCATGCCGGGTAAATCACTGATATAATTGTACAGCGGTTTCATTTCTCCGGCATAGGCATCCCTGAACACTTCTTCCAGACGACCTTCAGCCTCACCAGCAAACAGGGATATGCCCAGTTCCTGCGCTTCGCGAATATCCTCGGGCAATTCGGGCAACATCGATAAACAGCCACTGATATGAAACCCGCCAATACAAACCTGAACACCAGCCTCCCTGAACTGTCTGGCCATATCCATGGTGCGAGGAAACTGATTGGATTGCACACCTACGAAACCGACAAAACCTGAACCGGCTCTTTTGATATGACTGATGATTTGTTTTACCGAAATACGCGTATTCGTCTCATCATAAGTATCGACAAGAATCTCTACATCACCGCCAAGCATACGGCGTTCGATGATATCCTGCGTCAGACCATACATGGCTGCCAATGTATTGGAGGGTACAGCTGATCGATACCACTGAATCACATAACCGTCATCATCATAGTGCGATGGTTTAATCAGCACCACGCGAAACTGTTTCGGCTTGTTATTTTTACTCATGTTTCACAAGCTACTGGCAGCTGCCATAGCTGACCAGCGCAGACAATACCAAAAAACGGCATGCGTATATGACATATACTGCAACCCTTTGATTCGTATGCTGTTCAGGCAAAATTATTCGTTAAACAAGGCTATGCCTTGTCAGGCGATGAGTTGTCCGGAATTACAAATCCAGTGTCAAACTGGCCGGATATTCGAGCGCCTCTTTTATTGTCACCAGAAAACTGACGGCATCAGAACCATCGATCAAGCGATGATCATAAGACAATGCCAGATACATCATGGGCCGAATGACGATTTCATCATTTTTCACGACAGGGCGTTTCTGGATATTATGCATGCCGAGAATGCCGCTCTGCGGCGGATTGAGAATCGGCGTGGAGAGCATGGAACCGAAAATGCCACCATTGGTAATAGAGAATGTACCACCCTTTAAATGATCCGGCATCAAGCCACCATGGCGTGCTTTATCCGCCAGCGTAGCAATACCCTTCTCAATATCCGCCAGCCCCAGCAAATGGGCATCGCGCAGCACCGGCACCACCAACCCCTTGTCGGAGCTGACGGCAATGCCCACATCCACATAATTATGATAGACGATATCATCGCCTTCAATATAGGCATTGAGAGCCGGATAGCGGGATACCGCCTGACATACCGCACGCACAAAAAATGACATAAAACCCAGTTTTACCCCATGTTTTTCCTGAAAATCAGCCCCGAAACGACTGCGTAAATCCATGACAGCCTGCAAATCCACCTCATTGAAGGTGGTCAACATGGCAGCCGTGTTCTGGGCATTTTTCAGTCGCTCTGCAATGCGCTTGCGCAGCCTGCTCATCGGCACCCGTTCCTGTATGCGTTCACCCGATACTTTCTCAGGGGAAGATATGACTTCCGCTTGGGCTTCCTCTTTCGTGGTCTGCTGAGCTGGTGCTTCAACAGCCGGTTTGCTTTCAGTTACGGGTTCGGCTTCAGCCTCCGACGCCGGAACTTCAGGCTGAATGCTGTCATCAATGATGCCAATCACTTCGCCCGGTTCGACCGTAGCATCCGCCTGTTTGAATACGCTTTTTAGCACACCGTTATCCAGTGCTGTGATTTCCATGGTGATTTTATCACTCTCGATTTCAGCCAGTACATCATCCACTGCGACGACATCGCCTTCGTTCTTTAACCATGACACCAGTGTTGCCTCGGTTTCAGATTCGCCCAGACCGGGTACCTTGATTTCAATATCCGCCATCGTTTTACTCCCTCTCCAGTTGCTTGTCCGATAATGCTGCATTCACCAGCGCATCCTGTTCTTCCTTGTGCCGCTTGGCCGAACCCACCGCCGGTGCCGCTGCCGACTGACGTGATATCAGTTTCAGCGATATGGTTTCCGGCAAACAACGAGTCAGGCAATCTTTGATGCGTAGCCACGCGCCCTGGTTTTTCGGCTCTTCCTGTAACCAGATGATTTCATCGACGGACTGAAAATCCGCCATCTGTGCATTCAGTTCATCATAGGGGAAGGGATATAAGCGCTCGATACGCACCAGTGCAATATCTATAATTTTCCGCTGTTGCCGCTCTGCCAGCACATCGTAATACACCTTGCCGGAACACAGAATCAATCGCCGCACCCCGGCCAGTTTCACTGCGGCATCGCTTTCACCCAGCACCGGTTGGAAACGACCTGAGCTAAAATCATCCATCTGAGAAAAAGATAATTTATTACGCAGCATACTCTTCGGCCCCATCATAATCAGTGGCTTGCGCACCCGGCTCATCTGCTGCCGTCGTAACAGATGAAACAACTGTGCCGGTGTGGTCGGATTAACCACCAGCATATTGTTTTCGGCGCACAATTGCAGATAACGTTCCAGCCGGGCTGACGAATGCTCGGCCCCTTGCCCTTCGTAACCGTGCGGCAACCACAGAACCAGACCGGACATGCGACTCCATTTGGTTTCACCGGCGGCAATAAACTGATCAATCACCACCTGCGCCATATTGGCAAAATCACCATATTGGGCTTCCCAAATGACCAGTGCACGCGGCTCAGCCACCGAATAGCCATATTCATAACCCAGCACAGCAATTTCAGATAACATACTGTCGATGACGATGAAATGGGAGATATCCCCATTCTCCACCTGCCTGATCGGGATCATCGATTTACCTGTCTTCTGATCATAAACCACGGCATGACGATGGAAAAATGTGCCTCGCCCGGAATCCTCTCCGGATAAACGTACCCAGCCACCTTCATCAACCAGCGTGGCATAAGCCATCGTCTCGGCGCAACCCCAGTCTACCGGCTGATGGCCAAGCATCATCTGCATACGGGCCTCATAGATTTTCTCGATGCGGGGGTGCAGATCAAATCCCGGCGGCAACAGGTGCACCCGATGCGCCAGTTCACTTAAAATCACCGCAGCAACACCAGTTTCAGGCTCCACATCGCTGTCGCGCAAATAACCGTCCCAGCGCCCTTGCAGACTATTGACCTGACTTGGTGGTCGCTCTCTATCCTTGCGCATCTTCTCAAGACAGTTGCGATATTCTTTCACCATACTCTCGCTTTCCTGCTGATCAAGCACACCATCAGCAATCAAGCGGTCCCGATGAACCGTCTCCACTGTCGGGTGTTCAGCAATACGGCGATACATCACCGGCTGGGTTACTTCCGGTGAATCCGCTTCATTATGACCATGGCGCCGATAACAGATTAGATCGATGACAATGTCCTCATGAAAGGTGTTGCGATATTCAACGGCAATTTCGATAGCCAGACAACATGCTTCCGGATCATCACCGTTGACATGTAGAATCGGCGCATGCACCACTTTGGCAATATCGGTACAATAAGTAGTGGAACGCGCATCATGCGGATTCACTGTAAAACCGATCTGATTATTGACAACAATATGAATCGTACCGCCAATACGGAAGCCGCGCAGCTTGGATAACTCCATCGATTCGGCCACCACACCCTGCCCCGCAAACGCGGCATCGCCATGCACCAGCACATTCATCACTTCGACTCTGGCCTTGTCCTGGCGCCTGCACTGACGCGCCCGCACACTGCCCATGGCCACCGGCGTAATGATCTCCAGGTGCGATGGGTTAAAACCCAGTGACACATGTACGATACCGTAGTCCGTGCGTACATCGGAGGAGAAACCCAGATGATATTTCACATCACCTTGGCCATAGGCCGCTTCTTCCAGTTGTGCGCCTTCAAATTCGGAAAAAATATCCGACAACGATTTACCCATGATATTGGCCAGCACATTTAGCCGCCCGCGATGCGCCATGCCGAGAATAACCTCTTTGGCCCCATGGCTGCTGGCCCGCTGAATCAACGTATCCAGTATAGGAATCAGACTTTCGCCACCTTCCAGTGAAAAACGTTTCTGGCCAACATAACGGGTATGCAGAAATCGCTCGAACTCTTCGGCATGCATAACCCGTTCAAAAATATGTTTGCGCCGGTCTGCATCGTAATCCGGTGTTGAGCGCACGCTCTCCAGTCGCTTCTGAATCCAGTGCTTGCGTGCTGAATCGGTAATATGCATGAACTCGGGGCCGATATGCCCGCAGTAGGTTTCCTTCAGCAATGCAATAATATCGCGCAAACGCATCTGCTTGCTACCTGCCAGGTCTCCGGCAGGAAACGTGTTATCCATATCCTGTTCCGACAAGCCGTAATATCCCAGTTCGAGCTCGGGGCTCGGCGGTCGCGGATCGAGATGCAGGGGATCAAGGTCAGCGTGCAGGTGGCCATGAATGCGATAACCGTGAATCAGATAAAAAGCGCGTGAGGGGTATTCGATATCATTCCGGGCATAATCTTCAACCGGAGAACTTGTACGCCGAGTAACCGGAACCATGCGTGCCAGCATCTCACGATGGTTGGGGCCTTGATCTGCAGCTGTTCCGGATAAACCGGCAAAATACTCGGCCCAGTCCGATGGTATTGAAGCCGGATCCTTCTGATATTGTCCATAAAGCTGTTCCAGATACGAGCCACCCGCACTGAACAGATCATCGTCGATGGTTGATTGAAACTGTTTCGACTGACTCACACTGCCTCCAAACCCCGCCGCGCACTATCCCATAAAGCTGGAATACACGCGCCATTTTCCATCAGTAACAAGATCGCAAATGAACCTGTTACGAAGAGAACAAACATAATCCCGTGCAGGGTAACTGACCAGCCTCGTTCCAGATTTCATGGCGATCTTATGACCAACCCATCGCTATCCGTAGCGAAACCAATACCACAGCATGCCCATATATTCATGCAACCCGTCAGCCGAATCAGCCATCACATCCCAGCACGGCAACCAGCTCCGGATATCGTATGGTTTTCTTTCCACTACATATTCACACGGTGCTGCCATACGGTGCTGCCATCACATCAAAACCATGCTGTTCAAACACCCGGATCGAGCGCGGCATATGCCATGCTGAAGTCACCAGCACGATGATATGTATCTCCCCGGATTTCAGCGTACGCTGCAAATTGACTGCATTTTCCCAAGTATTATTGGCTTTGCTTTCTATCCGGACTATTCATGAATAGTCCGGATAACGCCTTGCTGATAAGCAATGTCATGCTTGAACTCCAGTGTCAGTGTTCGCTTTCACTCACGCAACAACAGGAATGGGTTCCATCAATATAAAGTATATTCAGATCAGCTTCAGCAAGCCTTTCATGACCATGTCGGTATGGCTGATAATGCCGATGACCTTGCCACAATCCACCACCGGTGCACGCGACAAACCAAGCCGTCCGAACAACGAACTGGCATAACGAATATCCATATCCGGATGCACGGTTACCGCCGGCTTGGTCATCACCTCATAAATACTGACCCGATCCGGTGAACGGTTCGCCGCCAGTACATGGCGTGCAATATCGGCAATCACCACAATGCCGTATTCATCATACGCATGCCGTTTATCGACGATCAGACATTTGGTTTCAACATGGCGCATCACTGCCAGCGCCTGCCGTACCGTAGCCACCCCTTCAACCATATCATACTCTTTTTTCATCACATCCTTGACTGTGATGACCTTGCCATTCGCATCTCCAGCATTATCCCAACTCATAGCTTCTCCTCCACTTCATCCATCAGGCACATGATTTGACCGCCAAGTCCGACCGCATCCTCGACATCCAGTTGAAAGGCTACACCCGAGCCAGGGTCATCTTCAAAGCCGGCTTCTTCAGCAATGCGTTCGAGAATATTACGGCTCAAATGTTCTTCAACCAGAAACAATACCATATCGCGCTGCGCCTCTAGCGCCAGACCAAAAAATGTTTTTTTCGGATTCAGCCCTTCGCCACGAGCATCGCCGACCACCGTCGCGCCGGTGGCTCCTGCCTCTCGCGCCGCGTGCATAACCTGATCCGTTTTGGTATCCGCCACCAGTGCAATCAATAATTTAAAGCGCATCGTTCACCTCCTTTTGTTGTTGATTTCTTTTTCTTCGTAACTCCAGCCAGCGACTCATCTGAGCATATCCCATCACGCTCATAATCGGAAACACGCTGGCAAATGCAATCAGACCGAAACCGTCAATCAATGGGCTGCGGCCCGGAATCGTTTCCGCCAGGCCCAGCCCCAGCGCCGCCAGCAATGGAACCGTGACTGTGGATGTGGTAACGCCGCCTGAATCATAGGCCAGTGGAATAATCATGGCCGGGGCTCGCATGGTCTGGGCAATCACAATCACATAAACCACCATGATATACAGCCACAGATCGGTGCCGGTAACGATGCGATAACAGCCAATCGATACGCCAATCGCCACGCCGAGCGACACCGCCAAACGCAGACCCCAGGCAGAAACCGCACCACCGGACACCTGTTCGGCTTTCATACCGACAGCAATCAGCGCCGGTTCAGCCAAAGTCGTCGCCAAACCAATCGCAAACGCAAAGACATAGACCCAGCCGAAATGTTGCCACTGTACGTCGGTAATCGAAGATGCCGCCGCACCATATATAAAAGCGGGATTAGTCAGCTGCGCCGCCATCACTTCGCCCAGTGGAAAAATCGCTTTTCCCAGCCCCATCAAAAATAGCGCCAGCCCCAATAAGACATAAACAAACCCACGCACTACGCGCCATGCATTGGCAATCGGCTGACGTAACACGAGCAATTGGAATCCGAGCAAAACGAACGCAAGCGGCAACACATCGCGTAATGTCGACAGCAAGGTATCAGCGAACAACACGATCAGGTTCATAAAATCAGCATGCCGTAGATCATCACGAAAATCATTGGCAGCAGCGAAGCGAATGCAATCAGACCGAAACCATCCAACAAGGGATTGCGACCGCGAATCGATGTCGCCAGCCCGATGCCAAGCGCCGTAACCAGCGGCACGGTAATGGTGGAAGTGGTGACGCCACCTGAATCATAGGCAATGCCGATAATTTCTTTCGGTGCAAACATGGTCATCACCACCACCACGATATAACCGGCCATAATGCAGAAATGCAGCGGCCAGCCGGATAAAATACGCAGCACGCCCAGCACAATCGCCGTGCCAACAGACAATGCAACGGTCAAACGTAAACCATTGGCGTAACTATCCATCGCTTCAGGTGTTGTGGCGATCATGCCGCTATCTGCGGCAATTTGTGCAGCTTTCCCAGCCACCGCGATCAAAGCAGGTTCTGCTACCGTCGTACCAAAACCAAGCAGAAAGGCAAACGCCAGCAACCAGTAGATATTACCTTTTTTAGCAAAAGCATGCGCCATAGATTCACCCAACGGGAACATGCCGATCTCCAGCCCGCGCACAAACAACGCCAGCCCAACCAGCACCAGCACAAGCCCGACCAGCATGTCATCCAGATTGGGAATGGGCTGCTGAAGCACCAGCCCCTGAAAAAACAGAATGACCAGCACAATAGGTGCCAGATCACGTCCCGCTTCAAACAACGGGCGCATGGCCTCCATCAACACCTTTGGTATCACTGGTAACCCATCCGTTTCAATGACACCTCCCTATGACTACCCATATCACAAGCACTGCTTCCGACTGTAACTGAACATATAATTTTCGACAACGTCTCAAAAACCTGAATCGTTTCTGTCATCAAGCGCAGTGAAGACTGCTTCGCAAGCCTCCCGATTTTACAAAATGTATGCATAACGTACCATATCGAACCTATGACTATACCTGTTGCTATACTTGGCGCGACCGGTTATACCGGCGCAGAACTGATTCGCTTGATTGAAACCCACCCTGAATTTGAGGTGGCACATCTGGGTGCCCATTCCCAGGCAGGCAAACTGGCCGGCGAAGTCTTGCCCGGTTGCGCCGGTTCGGTGGCGAACATGACTCTGGCTGCTGCCGATGCCGTATTACCGGATGATGTAGCGCTGGTGTTTACAGCGCTACCCCATGGTGCCGCTGCAAACAGCGTCTTTGCGGCGCTTGGAGCGGGAAAAAAGGTGATCGATCTTTCTGCTGATTTTCGGCATAAAAGCAATGATATTTATAAATCCGCCTATGGCATTGATCACCCGCATACCGAATTATTTGATGAAGCAGTATATGGTCTGTGTGAATTTGCCCGTTCTGATGTATCCGGAGCCCGGCTGGTTGCCAACCCCGGCTGTTATCCGACCTCTACTTTACTACCGCTGGTGCCATTACTGAAAGCAGACCTGATTGACACATCAAGCATTATTGTTGATTCCAAATCCGGCGCATCCGGTGCCGGTCGAAGTGCCAAAACAGATATGCTCTATTGTGAGATCAATGAATCGGTCAAAGCCTATGGGCTGCCGAAGCATCGGCATGCATGGGAAATGGAAGAATGGGCACTCGGTTTTGGCGGCCATAAGGTTCACCTGCGGTTCGTGCCGCATATCCTGCCCATGAGCCGGGGCATGCTGACCACACTTCATCTAAGTGGCAGTGCGACCAATAGCTGGCATGGCATTTTGCATGAGGCCTTTGCAGAAGAGCCATTTGTACGGATACTGCCGCCAGGCACACTGCCATCAACAGCAGGTGTATCCGGCAGTAACCGGTGCGATATTGGCCTTGCTGTGCTCGGTGAGCATGAAGCGGTTATTGTCAGTTGCATCGACAATCTGCTCAAAGGCGCATCAGGACAAGCCATCCAGAATGCCAATTTAATATTTGGGCTGGATGAAACAGCCGGTCTGGCTATCCATGCGCTCTGGCCCTGATTCATGCATCCATTGTTCAGAGTTCTGGACAAGGTCGGGGCTCTAAGCAAAATCAGAACCCTGATCAAACCATGGTTTTTAACCACAACCAAAGCTCTGAACTACCCCCTTCGAATCACGATCTCCAATGGTTCGGATCATAATAGTCGAACATTTACACTGCGCACCTATATCTGGATCATTCTGGCCTCATTGCCGTTGATTGCAGCCATCATGATCGGCCACGCCTATTTTCCGTCAACACAGCAAACCGCATTTCGCGATCAACTGACGCAACTGCAACATAAACAAAATCAGCTAACCGGGAAACTGGCTGACACCGAAGCGCTGCTGTCGCTGAGCAACGGGCAGGTTGCCGGTCTGAAAGAGGAGATGATGTTGTTAGGTTCCGAGAACAGCACCATGAAAAAGCGGCTGGATATGTTCGAAGATGTGCTGGCGGCAAGAAAAGTCAGCGGTATTCATTTCCTGAGGCCGATGGCCAGATGGCTGGATAACAATATCATCACGTATCAGTTGATTTTGGTGAAAGGCGAAAACTACCCCCGCTGGATCAAAGGCCACCTCTCATTCAGTGTCACAGATCCTGATGGTCATGTCATCATGCTCAGCTCCAATAAAGGCAAAAACGGCCACAAGGTTGAAATGAAAACGCATGCGTTCATGGAAGGATCACTGGCATGGGCGCAACCATGGAGACCCGACAGATTGACCATCACACTGATCGATCATCTTGAGCGCAAAAAAGGAACGATTGAAATTCCGATTTTCAGCGCAACATCACAATCACCCGATCGTCACCCCGTCCCCAACAAAAAAAGCACGGAGTCTTCACCATGATCAAGCATTATCTGCACTGGCATCCGGAGATTGCCGCATCGGCTTTTATCGCTGAATCGGCTGATGTGATTGGCCGTGTGAGCATCGGTGCCGATGCCAGCATCTGGTACCAGAGCGTACTGCGCGGCGATGTTCACGATATTGTCGTGGGCGAACGCTCCAATATTCAGGATCACTGCCTGCTGCATACCAGTGAAGGTGTTTCCCCCTGTATCGTCGGCAATGATGTCACCGTCGGTCATCAGGTGATTTTACATGGCTGTGAAATCCAGAATTTCTGTCTGGTCGGTATGGGCTCCATCATTATGGATCAGGCGGTGCTGGAAGAAGGCTGTTTTCTGGCTGCCGGATCGCTGGTGACGGAACGCAAGGTACTGCGTGGCGGTTATCTGTATGCCGGATCCCCGGCTCGTGAGTTACGTGAACTGCGCGATGAAGAACGAGCCTTTCTGCAACGCTCAGCTGCGCACTATGTCGAAGTGGCCCGCAATCATAAACAGAGGGCATAAACAAATGGTCACGCCTGAACGGTCTAATTCTGAACGGTCTAACCCTGAACGATTTAATTCCGGACGATTCGCCGCCATTGATATCGGCTCCAACACCTTTCGCCTGTTGATTGCCGAGCCTGCTTCGCCCGGCAACACCACGCCATGGCATACCATCTATTATACCCACCGCATTATTCGCCTCGGCGAAGGCCTGCATCACACCGGTCGGCTGGCTGATGCCGCCATGCAACGTGCCATGCAAGCCTTCGGTGACTACGCAAAACTGCTGGCTCATTACCAAGTGCCATCGAATCATATGTTTGCCACAGCTACAGCCGCTATGCGCGATGCCGATAATGGTTTGGCATTTCGTGATCGTGTGGCAGAAGAAACAGGTATTGATATTCATATTATCGAAGGCGAAACCGAAGCCAATATGTCACTGGCCGGTGCCAGTGCTGTACTGACACCGCAGACCCGATCCAACATGCTATTGTTCGATATCGGCGGCGGCAGTACCGAATTCATCCGTGCGGAAAATGGCCACTGTCGCGATGCCATCAGCCGCAAACTGGGTGTTGTCCGGCTGGTGGAAGCGCATTTGCATTCTGATCCGCCATCAACCTCCGATTACAACGCCATGCTTGCCGCTGCCGACGAACATCTTGCTAAAGTAGAACAATTCTGGGCTGATATCGTGCCGCCAACAACACTGGTCGGTACCGCCGGCACTGTCACTACACTGGCCGCCACCGAACTTGATCTGTGCCCTTATGATGCCGGTATCATCAACAATCACATGATGAGCCGTACCTCATTCGAAATATTACGTGACCGACTGCTGGGCATGAACCATGCGCAGCGCCAGGCCATCCGCACCATTGAAGAAGGCCGTGGCGATCTGATTGTGGCCGGCCTATCTATTGTCGAAGCCATCATGACTCGCTGGCATTATGATAAAATGATTGTTGTGGATGCAGGACTACTGGAAGGTGCCTGGCTAGAAATCAGCCGGCCATATTCCTGATCGAACTTTCTTACCTGAACTATTCATAAATCGCCGCTCATGCGTTTTTCAAGTGGCTCTTTATCATGTATTTGAAAATTTAATCCGAAGCCGTACCACGACTGTTTGGAATATCACACACAAAGCGATATCAGGCTTTGACTGTTGGTATTGCTCAAGAAACCATCCTTTTAGATCTGCCTCTGTATGAATGTTTTAGCGGAGTAGAGCGGCGGAGCCGTGGCAGTTAAAAATTCATACAGAGGGCACCCGAAGAGCAGAGATAGCGGAGGCGGCTTTGATTCGACCCATCCCTGGCTCTCAGGGCTTTGCCCCGCCTTACAGGCGCCCAAGTCAGCTATCCTGCTGACTTGTCTTTCGTTCTTTCTTTGCGGACAAAGGAACAAGCGAGGGCGCGGCAGCATTTATGAATAGTTCAGGCTTACTGTGTATCAGTCATCGTGAAGCCATGCTCACGAAACAGGTGCAGGCAGGCATCGGCAACATCGGTATCGTAGATACTGCCACGACCCCGTTCGATCTCGGCCAGTGCTTTTTCAATACCTAAACCGGGGCGATACGGACGGTGGTTGGTCATTGCCTCCACCACATCGGCCACAGCCACAATTCGCGCTTCCAGACAAATCTCCTCCCCCTTGAGCCCCTGTGGATAGCCCGAACCATCCATACGTTCGTGATGCTGATGGGCAATATCGGCTACCGGCCAGGGAAAATCGATATCCTTGAGGATATCGTAGCCAACCTGGGAGTGCCCCTGAATCAGGAGATATTCGATTTCGGTCAGCCGGGTTGGCTTACTGAGGATTTCAGAGGGTAAATGAATCTTGCCAATATCGTGAATTTTGCCCCCCATCTGGATACCCTCAATGATATCATCCTTCAAGGCCATTTCCTGACCAATAGCGCAAGCTATTTCTGCCACGCGATCCTGGTGCCCTGCTGTGTACGGATCACGCATTTCCTCGGCTGAAGCAATGGCATGAATGGTTCCTTCCAGACTTTTCTTGAGCTTTTGACTGCTTTCATCGATTTCTTTTTCCGCCCGTTTGCGTTCGGTAATATCTCTCAACATCCCCACCGCATACCACATGTTGCCAATTTTTGCGGCTGATATAGAAAGTTCGACTGGAAATTCT